>NZ_JBEOVG010000043.1:0-74626 GCF_040295345.1 Actinosynnema sp. NPDC002837 | reverse complement strand
ACCGCGACCGACGACCGCACGCTGGTGGTCAAGACCAAGCAGCCGCAGGCGACGATGCTGGCGCTGGACGTGCCGATCGTGCCCGCGCACGTGTGCTGCCCGGTAGCCGCCTTCTGCGACGGTGTGATCGGTCAGCAGCTGCCGTTCGACTCGCTCAGGCCGGTGTTGGCGCCCGCGGTGCGGCTGACGATGCTCGGCACGCAGGTGGCCTGGTCGAGGGTGTAGCTGTAGGGGATGCTGACGGTGGTGGTGGACTTGACGTCGGGCCCGGCGGGCTTGTGGTCGCTGCTCGGGGCGGACCAGGTCACGTTGTCGAAGATGTTGCCGCTGACCTGCCAGTAGCCGGCCTCGGTGGTGTAGAAGGTGCCGAGGACGTCACGGGAGTTCTTGAAGTAGTTGTTGTCCACCTTGGCCTTGGCGCCGACGCGGGAGTTGATGCCGGTCTCGTTGAGGCTCACGTAGTGGTTGTTGTAGATGTGGGCGATGCCGCCGCGCAGCAGGGGCGTGCGGGAGTCGATGTTCTCGTACAGGTTGTGGTGGAACGTCACGAAGCCGTTCGAGACGTCGCTCTCGCTGGACCCGATCAGCCCGCCGCGGCCGGAGTTGCGCAGGGTGCTGTAGGACAGGGTCACGTACTGGGTGTCGTCCTTCATGTCGAAGAGGCCGTCGTAGCCCTCCGACTCGCCGCCGGACGCCAGCAGGTTGACGTGGTCGACCCAGATGTTGCGGACGTTGCTCTCCATGCCGATGGCGTCACCGCCGTTGGAGGTGGGCGAGCCCGACTTCTTGACGTTCTGGATCGTCACGTTGCGGATGATGATGTTGCGGGACTCGCGGATGTGGATGCCCAGCTGGTCGAACACCGCGCCGCCGCCGACGCCGATGATCGTGATGTTGCTGACCCGCTTGAGCTCGATCACGCCCGCGGCGGTCTCGCAGCTGTTGCCGGAGACCTTGGCGGTGTTGCCGTGGTTGATGGTGCCCGAGACCTCGATGATGATCGGGGTGGAGCTGCTGGCCCGCGTGCACAGCGCCTGGTGGATCTGGGTGCCCGTGGTGGCCCGGACCGTCGCCCCGCCCCGACCGCCCGTGGTGCCGCCGTTCTGGGACGCGAAGCCGGTGGCGACGCCCGTGGGCGGGTTCGACGTCGTGGTGGTCGTGGTCGTGGTGGTGGAGGTCGACGTGGAGGTCGAGGTTGACGTTGACGTCGAGGTCGCCGTGGACGTCGAGGTGTCGGTGGGCTGGCCGGTGCACGCCACGCCGTTGAGCTTGAACGAGGTGGGCGCGGGGTTGGAGCCGCTCCAGGACCCGTTGAAGCCCGGCGTGACCGACGCACCCGTCGCCAGCGAGCCGTTCCAGGAGGCGTTGCGGACCGTCACCGCGCTGCCCGACTGGGAGAACTCGCCGCCCCACAGCTGCGTGACTTTCTGACCGGCCGCGAACGACCACTCCAGCGTCCAGTTCGACACCGCGTCACCCAGGTTGGTCACGGTGACGTTGGCGCCGAACCCGCCCTCCCACTGGTTGGTCACGGTGTAGTCGACGCGACACCCGGCCGCCGCATTGGCATTGGTGCCGGCCGCCATCACCAAACCCCCGGTCAATGCCGCCACCGACACGGCCGCGGCAATACCGGCGGCTCGACTTCTCGTTGGTTTGCCAATGCGCAGATCCATGCGTCGCCTCCTTGCGAACAGCACTCCCGGACAGTGGTTCCTCCGGACACCAGCCGACGCCGAACAGCGGATTCGGCGCGAGGGAGCGGTGTCTGGGAACGCTCCCAGGGAGCATTGCGCAACTTTCCGGAACAGGCAACAACATTCACATCGGTGAACTGCCGGAGCCGTGCCGGCCGGGAGCGCGGTGACTTCGTTGATCAACAAGGCGCACACTTCGCGGTTGTCGTCCACCGATTCACGCACGTGAACAATAGGGGTGTGCGACGGTCTGCTCGTCGACGTGAACCCGGCGCGCTTCCGTGCCCACTCCGGCCGGCCGGACTCGTCGCTGAAGGTCGATTCTTGGAAATAAAATACGGTTTCGGCAGACTGTTCCAGTCATGGTGCGGCTGGGTAGGAAAGTGGCCTGAACCACTTCGCCTTATTCCAAGGCGCCCGTCCTGGTTGCGCATTGACGGCCGGTTCCGATCCGCAAAAGGACGGATACCGAATACCGCGGAAACGACTAGACTGTGCGAAGTGCGCACGGGGGATGTGGTCGACGGCCGCTACCGACTCGAGGACGCGTGGGGGTCGGGGGCCGGCGGTGTCGTGTGGAAGGCCTTCGACGAGAAGCTGAAGCGGGTGGTGGCGCTCAAGCGCCCGCACGGGGTGGCCGGTGGCGCCGACCGGGCGCGGTTCCGCCGGGAGGCCGAGACCGCCGCGCAGGTCCACCACCCCAACGCGATCTCGGTCTTCGACACGGTCGACGACCACGACGAGTGCTGGCTCGTCATGGAGTTCGTGTCGGCGGACAGCCTGGACAAGCTCCTCACGGCCTCCGGCCCGCTGCCGCCGGAGCGGGTCGCGCGGATCGGCTTGCAGGTCGCCGCCGCGCTGGCCGCCGTGCACGCGAAGAAGATCATCCACCGGGACGTGAAGCCCGGCAACGTCCTGGTCGGCGACGGCGACCTCGCCAAGCTGACCGACTTCGGCATCTCCATCTGGCGCGAGGTGACCCGCACCGACGACGGCCGGATCAGCGGGACGCCGGCGTTCGCCGCGCCGGAGGTGGCCGGTGGCAAGCCGGCCGGCGAGGCCTCGGACGTCTTCTCGCTCGGGGCGACCCTGTTCGCCGCGGTGGAGGGGACTCCGCCCTACGGCGCCGGCGACGCGTACGAGGTCCTGAGACGTGCCCGCGAGGGCTCGACGCTGCCGATGGCCAAGGCCGGTCCGCTCGCACCGCTGCTGGCCGAGATGTTGGCGCCGCGGCCCGGGAAGCGGCCCACCGCCAGCCAGGTTCGCAGCCGCCTCAAGGAGATCGTCGGCGACTGGGAACCGCCCGCCGCGCCCGTCACGGCGGAGCGGAGGCCACCTCGCCGCCGGTACTGGATCGGCACGGCGGCACTCGTGGTCGCGATCATCGCCGCCACCCTGTACGCGGTGAACCCGTGGCCGGGGTCCGGAGAGGCGGGCGCCGAACGGCCCGGGGCCGGCGGGCTCATCGGCGACGAGCGGACCGCGAACCCGTGCGCGCTGGTCGACCAGGGCGCGTGGGACCGGTTCGGCCCGGCCGAGCTGCACACCACGTACGGCAACTTCAACCGCTGCGACGTGCTGGTCGACGTCGGCGGTCGGGAGCCGGTCGACGTCGAGGTCCAGCTGGTGACCCGCAAGTCGCACCCCGTGCGGGGCGAGCCGTTCGAGGTCGTGCCGGAACCGTCGAGCGCCGACGAGTGCGACCGCACGTTCCTGGTGGACGACAGCTACGGGGTGCGCGTCACGGCGAAGGCGCCCGACGCGCCGGCGGACCTGTGCGCCATGGCCGACCACGCGCTCGTCACAGTGCGCCAGGTGGTCGGCGAGGGCCGGATCGCGCGTCGAAACCAGCCCTTCCCCGCCGGGTCACTGGCCTTTGTGGACGCGTGCGGCCTGTTGGACGACACCGCGCTGGCCGCGCTGCCCGCGGTGGATTCGAGCTCGGCCGTCGGCATGTTCGGCGGCTGGGGGTGCAAGTGGTACAGCGCGGTCGACCGCGTGCAGGTCTACGTGCGCTACGACCAGCACGCCACGACCGATCCCGTCGAGGGCGAGGAGGTCGCGATCGGCGGGCACCACGCCTTCGTGAAGCTGGACGCCGACACGGGCACGAGCTGCACGGTCAGCGTGCTCCACCAACCGCCGAACCGGCCCCGGAGCACCACGGTCGACCTGCTGAAGTTGTCGGTCAGGAGCGACCGCCCCGGCGAGGAGTACTGCCCGCAGGCCACCTCGCTGGCCGGCGCGGCCGCCGCCAACCTGCCCTCGTGATCCGGTCGTGGGTCGGGGGAGCGTCGCGCCGCCGGCCCGCCGGCGCGGTCACAGCGGGTCGAGGCGGACGGAGGACGGGGCGGTGGTGGGGAAGAGGCGGTACCGGAAGTCGGGACGGGCGGTCTTGGGCAGGTGGACCGCGTGCGTGTCGACCAGGCGGGACGGGGGCAGGGTGGTGACGGCCTCGCCGTCGTCGGCGGTGTGCGGTTGCCGGTCGGGGTGGCCGCGCAGGGTCAGGGCGGGCAGGTCGACCGGGGTGTCGGCCCGCAGCACGAGGTCCAGTCGCCGACGGGCGCCCGTGCGGACCTCGTAGCCGATGTGCGCGGTCGGGCGGACGGCTTGGGCCGGGACGCCGGAGCCGACGAACGGCAAGCCCTCGTGGTCGACCGCGGACGCGAGCACGACGGACACGTGCGTGCTCGACCCCGCCGGGATCTCGCAGCCACCGAAGCGATCGCCGGGGTGCCTGCCGACGAGCACCTGCCGTGCGGCGACCGTGGGATCCACGGGTGCTTGGTCGGACAGCTCGCAGCCGACGAGGACCCGGGTCCCGTCCTCCGGCCACGTCCAGCCGACCCGCACCGCCGTGCCGACGTACTCGACGTGGATGCCCGTCGGCTCCGGGAGCCTCGCGTAGTGCCGCGGCTTGCCGACGTGACCCGTGCCGTTCAGGATCACGACCGGCAGGTACGTGCAGAGCACGAGGCCCTTGTCGATCCACGCGTCGTTGACCGGCGAGGGCCCGTCGAGCACGCGTCCCGCGTGGAAGAGGTCGGCCTCGGTGACCCGGTCGCCCTCCCGCAGGGCGCCCGTGCCGCGCACCCGGACGACCTTGACGACGCCTTGGCCGGGCGGCGGCCAGCGCAGTTGGGTCGTGTGCTCGGCCAGGCTCAGCTCGGTGCTGATCCGCACCGCGGTCAGCGGACCCGGCGGCGCGGGCCTGCCCGCCGGGGTGACCTCCCGCGACCGGCCCGACGACCAGACGAGCCCGCCCGCGGGGCCCGGGTACGCGACGCGAACCGTGTAGCGGTACCGGCCGCCGTTGCGGACGTCCGTGTCGGTCACCCTGCCGGGCACGGTGGTCGCCAGGACGACCGGCGCGTCGTGCTCGGCCCCGACCTCGGCCCGGGACACCTCGACCCGCACGGCGGTGTCCGGCACGTGCCAGGTCACCGTGACCTCGCCGTCGTCGGTGTCGGTCTCGACGGTCGCCTCGGCGGTGATGACGACCGGCGCCGTCACGACGGGCGTGGAGTAAGTGCCGGACCGCTCGGTGAACACCGCGTAGCGCAGCGGCACGCCGGGGAGGCCGGCCGCGGCGGCGTCGCGGAACCCCGTCGTGGTCGTCCGGCCGAGGCGGGCGGGGCCGGAGGTTTCGTCGGGGCGTTCGGGCACCCGGTCCCCGGTGACGCGGACGACGACGTAGGCGATGTCCAGGTCGGGCGACGCGGGCCAGGTCAGCCGGACGCCGGCGGCCGGGTCGGTGACGGTGGCCCGCGCCCGTCCCGGTGGGTTCGGCGGGATCCGGTCGAGCTCGTTGCGCGCGGCCGACAGGTCGGCGCAGAGGTCGAGCGCGGCGGCGTACAGCTCGGCCCGGCGCGCGTTCGGCGTGTCCGGCCGCCTGGCCCGCAGGTACAGCTCGGTGGCCTTGTCGATCTCGGTCTGCGCCCGTTCCAGGAGCACGTCACGGCGGGGGAACTCCTCCGGCGCGGCCCGGATCTCGCGGACGGCGGCGACGTAGTTGCGCCCGTCGATCAGCTTGTCGATGCGCGCCACCGCTTCGCTGATCGACAGCAGGGTGGTGTCGACCGAGCCCTTGAACTCGCGGATCTCCCGGGCCAGCGGGTCGGGCCGGTCCGCGGGCACCGCCCAGATCCTGGCGGCCCGGTCGATGCTGAGCCGCGCCTGTTCCAGGTCGCGCTCCCTCAGCGCGCTCTTCGCCTCCGTGATGAGCTCCTCCACCAGGTACCGCTGCCCGATCGGGAAGCCGCACCGGCGGCAACCGAGGCCGTAGGCCGGGTCCACGGCGCCGCAGCGCGGGCAGGGCTCGCGCAGCAGCAGGCCGCACGTCTTGCACGCGGTGCTGGTCTCGTCGTTCAGGTCCGCGCACCTGGGGCACTGGACGCGGCTGCGCAGTTGCCGCTCGGACTCCGCGGCGGGCAGCTCGACGGCCCAGCCGAGCTTGCCGAAGTGGGCCACGAACTCGCGCTTCGCCAGCACGAGGTCGTCGACGCCGCCGAGCCGCGCCTCTTCGAGGTACAGCTCGAACTGCCGGGCGCTCACCGACGCGGCGAGCTTCAAGGTGGTCTCGAACCGCTTGATGATCGCTTGCAGCGTCACGGCTTTCATCGACATGTCGTGCTGTGCGCGCTTCTCCTCGGAGGCGAACACGGACTTGGCGAAGACACCGAGGCGTTCCCGCGTCGGGAGCGTCGGGTCGGACTTGTCCTTGATCAGGTGCGTCCGCGTCCAGAGCTCCTGCGCGGCCTGGCGCAGCTGCGGCAGCGGCGAGGTGTTGGTGATGGACTCGTCGACACCCCGGAGCAGCTCGTAGAGGCTGATCTCGCCGACTTCCGCGAGTTGACCGCTCAAGCGGCTCTCGTCCTCCGGCGGGAGCCGCGCGCTCGCCGTCCCGCCGCCCGAGCTGCGCTTCTCGGCCCGCTCGACCCGGTCGGCCAGCGCCGGGTCGGCGGCGAGGACGTCGGCGAACTCCGCCCGCAGGCCGGTCGCCTCCTCGACGAGCAGGTAGCCCTTGGCCAGCATGAGCGACAGCCGCCCGCCCACCTCCCGGCGGCGGTCCTCCAGTGCCGCGCGCTCGTGCCGGATGGCCAGCTCGCGTTCCTCCCTGCGCCGGTCGGCGCTCGACATGACCTCCTTGATCTCGGCGAACAGCGTCAGGTGGTACTTCGCGTCCTGCGCTTTCTTGCGGGGGAAACCGTTCTGGGCGGCCGTCGACCACTCGCTGCGGCGCTTGGCCAGCACGCGCACGAACAGGGCCTGGTCCCACGGAGCGTGGGGGTCCAGGCCGAGCAGGGCGAAGAAGTTCGGGCGGTCCTTGGCCACCGGGCTCACCCGGCACCGGAGAGCCGGTAGTCCGACGAGCCGCTCTCGGTGATCTCACGGGCGATCGTGCCGAACACGGAGGACAGCTTCCCCAGGTCGGTGAACAGGGCCTGCTCGGTCGAGGACGCGATCTTCCGGAGGAACTTCTCGTCGGCCGACCCGAAGCCGACCGCGATGATCTCGATGCCGTCGCGGTGGCACTCGTGCGCCCGTTGGACGGCTCCGCTCTGGTTGTACCAGACGCCGTCCGCGAGGACGACGCCGAACCTGCGACCCTCGACACCGGAGAGCAACTGGCGCAGCTCCCGGAACGGGTCGGTCGCGTTGCCGACCCCGGTGCTGCCGACGGTGAGCCGCCCGATCGCGCGCTCGACGTCGGCGGCGTTGTGGGTGGCGGGCAGGCTGACGGCGACCCGGTCGGAGAACGAGACGATGCCGACCTCCGTGCTCGTCAGGTCGAGCTGCACCAGGAACGCCCGCGCGGCCTCCTGCGCGGCGGCCAGCGGCCGGCCGGCCATGCTGCCGGAGAGGTCGAACGCGAGGTAGATCGTCAGGGGCTCGCGGACGGTGGTGCGCACGGGTGGTTCCAGGAAGCGCTGCGGCACGTCCTCCGGCAGGTCGGCGACCTCGACGTGCAGCGCGGCGCCGCTGGACCGGTCGGTCGCGGTCACCCCGACCATGGCGTTGTCGTCGTAGGCGTAGGCGATGTCGACCACCGTCCGGCCCCGGGATCCCGCCGGGAAGCCGGTGACCAGGTACCGGCCGAGGTAGGCGCAGGGCGCCGGGTCGTCCGTCTCGCCCTGGGTCAGGAAGACCTCGAGGAGGTCGGCGCCGTCGCCCTTGACGTGGAACTGGTACGGGCGCGTCTCCACGCACGGGATCGTCCGGTTCCTCGGCAGCAGCACGCTGTTGACGTAGCGGTCGCCCGCCGCGTTCTCGGCGATCATGCCGAGGCTGTGCGCGACCGTGCCGACCACCCGCCGCGGCGCGGACAGCCGGAGGATGGGCTCGACCTCGCCCGGGCCGTCGAGCCTCAGCCCGGCCTCCTGCTCGAGCAGGATCGCGGCCTGGGCGGCGGCGCCGAGGGCGACGGCCTGGTCGGGGTGGACGCCGCTCATCGGCGGCTTGCCGGACATGGCCTCGATCCAGTCGCGCACCATCGGCATCCGGGTCGAGCCGCCGACCGGCAGCACGCCGTCGATGTCGGACCAGGCCAGCCCGGTCTCCTCCAGCACCTTCCCGGTCAGCTGCGCGGTCGACTGCAGCAGGTCGCGGCAGGCCGCCTCGAACTCCTCGCGGGTCACCACGCAGCGCAGGGTCCGGTCGCCGACGACCAGCCGGACCTCGGCGGCCCGGCGTGCGGACAGCATCCGCTTGAGGTCCTCCACGGCCACGAGGAGCGGGCCGGGGTGCGCCTCGATCGCGGCCGCGTCCTCGGGGTGCTTGTCGAGGATGATCGTGGCCAGGCGCTCGTCCCAGTCGCGTCCGCCGAGCTCGTGGTCGCCCTCGGTGGACCGCACGGTGATCCCGTCGGCGTCGATGTCGACCAACGAGATGTCGAACGTGCCGCCGCCCAGGTCGTACACCAGCACGCGCCGTGACCGCGGTCCCGGCCGCAGCCCGTAGGCGAGGGCCGCCGCGGTCGGCTCGCTGATGATGCGCGGCACCTCCAGCCCGGCGAGCCGGCCCGCCTCGATCGTGGCCGAGCGCTGGGGATGGGTGAAGTAGTCGGGGACCGTCACCACGGCTCGGGTCACCGGCACGCCCAGCGCGGCCTCGGCCTGCGCCTTCAAGTGGCCGAGCACCAGGGCGGACAGCTCGGTCGGGCTCCACTCCCGACCGCCGAGGGACAACCGGAACGACGCGTTGCCCATCGACCGCTTGAACAGGTGCGCGACCTCGGTCGCGTCGGCGGCCAGGTCGGCCTTGGCCGAGACGCCCACGACCGGGGCGCCGCCGGCGAAGCTCACCACCGACGCGGTGAGCGGCTCGCCGGCCGCGTCGGGGATGATCTCGGGGTCGCCGTCCTGGTTCACCCACGCCACCGCGGAGTACGTGGTGCCGAGGTCGATGCCGACAGCCGGTGTCATCGTGTCCGCCTTCCCCGGTCCGGCGCCCGGACCGTCGCGGTCGTCGACCCGGGCATCAGCTGATGATCCGGATGCTCTTGGCGTGCTCGACCGCGTCGCTCAGCTCCGCGGCGGACAGGGCGCGGTTGGTCTCGATGGTGGCGTTCACCTCCGCACCCCCCGTCGCCTTGTCGCGGCCGGTGATCTGCAGCCGGCCCTGCCCGTTGATGCTGAAGCGCACCTCGACCGGCGAGTTCTCGGGCAGGTCGGCGACGAGCTTCAGCACCGCGCGGCCGACTTCCTCGGCGGTGTCGAAGTCCTCGACGATCCGGTCCCGCACGGTGTTCTCGAAGATGCGCAGCTCCACCTCGCCCATGCCGGCCTGCCGGGTGCCGAAGACGTTCATGGCCTCGGCGGGCAGGGGCTCCTGCGCGCGGACGAGGTTGTAGATGACCGGCTTGTCGTCCTTGGTGAAGGAACGGACGCCGAAGCTGTGGCTCAGCACGTTCTTGACCACCATGCCGTCGAGGTGGCGCACGGTGTCCAGCCGCAGGCCGAGCTCGGACGCGACGAGCTCCTCGGCGGCCTCGCGCGTCGAGGTCCCCTGGCGCGCCGGGTCCTGGTCGAGCTCGGCGGTCACCTCGCGGAGCCGGTCGCCGACGGCCAGCTTCTGCCCGTAGATCGCCGCGCCCTTGGCGACCGCCTGGTCGGGGTCGACCATGGTCACCTCGATGTCGAACTCCTCCTTCAGCCGCTCGGTGACCTGCACCATCCTGGTCGAGCCGCCGACCAGCAGGATGCGGTCGACCTTCGGGTGGCCGAGTTCGCGCGCGGTCTCCATCACCTTCTTGGTGAGCACCACCGTCGTGTCCAGCAGGTCGCGGGTGAGCTCGTCGAACTTCTCCCGGCTCAGGGTGACCGCGAGCTGGTGGTTGTCGTGGACGACCCGCATCCGGGTCTCGCCCTTGGCGCTCAGCGCCCGCTTGCCCATCTCCGCCTGCTGCCAGAGGTCCTGCAGGGTCTCCGGCGAGTCGAGCGGGTCGCTGGTGCTCCCGTGCTGGGCCTGCCACTGCTCGGCGAGGTGCTGGACGACCCGCTCGTCCCAGTTCCGGCCGCCGAGCTCGTGCGCCCCGTCGGTCGCCACCACCGTGATCGCGCCGACCTCGATCTTGATCACGGTCACGTCGAACGTGCCGCCGCCGAGGTCGTAGACGAGGACGACCTGGTCGGTCCGGTCCTGCATGCCGTAGCTGATCGCGGCCGCGGTCGGCTCGTTGATGATCTCCAGGACGTCCAGCCCGGCGATCCGCCCGGCGTTCGCGGTCGCGTCCCGCTGGACCACGCCGAAGTAGGCCGGGCACGTGATGACGACCTTGTGCGGCCGGACGGTGTCGTGCCGTTCCGCGTCGTCGACGACCTTGCGGAGGATGTAGGAGGAGATCTCCTCCGGGGAGTACTCCCGGCCGAAGAACTCCCGCCGCCACTCGCCGTGGCCGATCTGCCGCTTGATCATCTCGACCACGCGGCCCGCGTCGAGCATCGCGGTGCTCTTCGCCTCCCGGCCGACCACCCGCGTGTCCGCGTCCTCGAACAGGACCACCGAGGGCGTGGTGAGGTCGCCCTCGGCGTTCGGGGTGATCATGGGACGGCCGGAGAGCGGGTCGACGTGCGCGATGCACGTGTAGGTCGTCCCGAGGTCGATTCCGTACACGGGTGTTTCGGTCAACTCGGAGCTCCTTCTTCGGTGGTCGTCGGGGTGTCTGCCGGTGTGGTCGGGTCGGTCGACGCGGCGGTGGCGGGCTCGGCCGCGACGCCCTGGGCCGCGGCGTAGACCTTGACCCATTCCGGCCGCAGCACCTTGTCCTGCCAGGAGAAGCCGGTGCGGGACCGCTCGGCGACGTGCCGGTCGAGGCCGGGGTCCGCGGTCTCGACGACGCTGATGACCTTCTGCCGCGCCCGGTCCACCTCGGGCCCCTCGACGGTGAACGCCTCGACCCCGTTGCGGGCCAGGGTCTGCTCGACGGTCTCCCGGAAGAACAGCAGCGCCTCGACGGTCGCCGGGTCGCGGCCGGGCGACCCGGCCAGCTTGGTGAGGTCGTCGTGCATCGTCACGAGGTCGAGCAGGACCGTCCGCAGCTGGGCCTGGATCAGGCCCTGGCGGTGCGCGGTCAGCTCCTCGCTCATCGCGTCGAAGACCCGCTCCCTGGCCTCGTCGTAGCGGATCTTCGCGTCGAACGTGGTCTGCAGGCGCCGGATCTCCGCCAGCACCACGTCGGTCGCGTCCTGGGCCTCCGGCGAGCTCATCGGGTGATCTGGGTGATCTGGGCGTCGTCGCCGGTGGAGACGACGCTGTCGGTGATCGCCTCGGCCGCCACCGCCCGGTCCCCGGACGCGGTGACGGTGACGCCCGCGCTCTTGAGGACGTCCGAGATCTCGGCGCGCAGCTCCTCGTCCTCGGCGAGGAGCTTGCGGATCTGCAACCGCAGCGCCCCCTGCCGGTCCGGGTCCTCGGTGTCCTCGGCCAGGTCGAGCACGGCCGCTTCAAGGGCGGGCGCTGACTTCTCCTTGCCGAGCAGCCTGCGCAGCAGGGAACCGCCCGTCCGGACGGTCGCGTCGGCGGACTGCTCCTGCAACTTCGTCAGCACCGCGCTGCCGTAGGCGCCGGCCGCGGCGGTCACGTAGGGCACCACGGCGTTCGCCAGCTCGGCGATCTCCGCACTCATGTCGACTACCTCCAACGACGGAATGTGTTGTGTTTTCCCGCGAACGTGCTCACCGTCAGACCTTGAACAGGTAGACGTCCATGCTCAGCGCGTCCGGTGAGCCCAGGCTGATGAACGACCGGTACACGGTCGAGTCGAAGACGAAGCCCTGCGCGCCCAGCTCGCCGAGCACGCCGTTGACCCGGTCGGCGATCGCCAGGCCGCGCGTGACGTTCGCGCCCTGGCTCGACCCGCCGGTGCCGCCGAAGGTCATCACCAGGCCGGCCCGGCGTCCCGCGAGCCGCGGGTCCGCCCGGACGCGGTCGCGCAACCCCTGCGCCGTCCCCGCGTCGCCGCCCAGGAGCGCCGCCGCGTCGATCGGCAGTTCGAGCTTGACCGGGTCGAGTTCGAGCGCGGGCCCGGTGGGCCGGCTCGGCGTGGTGGTGGTCGTCGTGGTCGGTGGCGTGGTGGTGGTCGTGGTCGGTTCGGCCTGGGCGCCCGGGGGCAGCGGCGGCGCGGCGGTCACGGCCACGATGAACGCGAGCGCGAGCGCGAGCATGAGGTCGGCGAAGAGCCAGCCGATGGAGCCGAAGACGGCGTTGCCCGGATCGCGTTCCGCGCGACGCCTACCGGTCGAGGTCCGCACGCCGGTTCACCGCCTCGTTCCTCGGATCGGTCATGCGCCACCGCCTCGCCGGAACAACAGCCGCCGCCACGCGCCCCGCCGGGCGGGGCTCGCCGCCGCCGCGTTCGCCAGCTGGGTGGCCGCGCCCCGCAAGGCGCCCGTGGTCGTCGCCAGCGTGCTCGTGGTCGTCGCCAGCGCGCTCATGGTCTTCGCCAGCTCGCTCGTGGTGACGGACAGCCCGGCGTCGACGTCGGCGATGCGCTTGCCCGCCAGGACGACGTCGCCGGTCAGCGTTTCCAGGTCGCCGCGCATCCGGTCGGCCAGGAGGGTGGCCACCTCGCTCAGCGCGGTGGCCGCGCTCTTGATGTCGGTCGAGTGCTGCGCCACCGTGGCGACCAGGTCGGTCTGCGATCGCTTGATGTGCTCCAGCTGCTGGTCGATCGCCTTCGCGGCCTCGGCGTGCGAGCTGGACGCGGAGGCGATCACCGCGGCCGACCCGGACAGCCCGGTCACCTCGGTGGCCAGCTCGGTCGCGGCGGCCCGGTAGACCTGGTGGTCGGCCCGGTAGTCCTTCAACGACTCGCGGAACCCGTCGAACAACGGCGTCATCTGCTGCTCGACGAGCTGCCGGTTGTCCGTCACCGCCTGCCGCAGGACGAGCAGCGCCTCCTGCGTGGTCCTGGCGATGAACTGGGTGTTGTCCTCCCGGACCGCGCTCAGGGTGTCGCGGACCTCCTTGGCCAGGCCGGCGACCAGCGTCTCGGCTTGCTGCTGGAGCCCGGCCATCTGCTCCTGCGCCCGCTGCTGGAGCCCGGCGACCTGGTCCTGCGCCTGCTGCTGGAGCCTCGCCATCTCCTCCCGCGCGTCCGCGGAGAGCTTGCGGTTCGTCTCGGCGAGGTCCTTGGTCTCGCTGATCGCGGTGGTGATCGTCTCCTGCGTCGTGCGCAGCGCGTCCTGCGTCTTCGCCAGGATCTCCTGCGCCGTCTGCGCCCATTCCCGGGCGGTCACCGGCGGCTGCACGACGTCCTCCGCGATGGCGGCGGCGAGCGCGTCCATCGCGTCGTCCAGCCGGCCGTCGAGGTCGGCCAGCACGCGGCTCGACGTGGTCTCGGCCCGGTGCGCCCGGACCGTCAACCACAGGATCGCCAGGATCAGGACGACGGTGGTGAGCGCCGTCTCGGTGAACGTGAGGATGAACCCGCCGCCGAACCGGGTCTGCCAGAGTGACAGGAACGGTTGCGCCGCCAAGTCCGGGTCGGCGGTGAGCTGCCGCTGGTAGAGGAGGCTGGCCCAGCCGAGGAGGAGCCAGGTGATCACCAGCGGCAGCAGCGCCGTGCCGTTGCGCAGGCTCGTGATCCGGCGGATCTCGTGGTGCTGGAGGTCCTCGAGCTGGTCGAGCCGGTGCTCGCGCTCGACCAGTCGTTCCAGCGCCGGGAAGTCCCGCAGCGCCGCCGCCCGGTTCGCCACGACGAGCCGTTCGGCGTCGTCCCTCGCGCCGCGCTTGCGCAACTCCGCGTGGACCTCCCGCAATCTCTCCGCGGCGGTCTCGCCGTGCGGTCCGAGGCCCGCTACGGCCGAGAACGGCTCGGCGGCCGAGGGCTCCTCAACTGGCTCACCCGTCATGCGGGCTCCTCCTGGGCAGGGTGGGTAAGTCGGTCCTCGTCACGGGCGGGGCCGCGGGACGGGGGATCGTGTCGTGGGTCATGGGCCCCACCGGGGTGGGGTCGGGTCGGGCGGCCCGAGGAAGTCGCGCAGGTCGCGGATCGTCACGTGGTCCGGGTCCAGGTTCTTCTGCGCGATGGTCAGCGCGCGTTCGGCCAGTGCGATCGCGTCCGCCTCACGTCCGCGGGCCCGACAACTCGCGGCGAGGTTGAACAGCGGCAGGAGCAGGTCCACGTGGTCGGCGCCGAGCGCCCTCTCGCTGATCTCCAGCGCGCGGGTCTCGACCGGGATGGACGCTCCCGGATCGTCGTCCAGGAAGTGCAGGTTGCCGAGCGTGGTGAGCTCCTGGGCGACGTCGAGCGAATCCGGCCCGGATTCCGCCTCGACGAGGCGCACGACCCGCCGGACCAGCGGGATGGCCCGGCGGTAGTCATCGAGCTCGCGGTAGGTGGTGACGAGTTCGCGCAGCGGGCTCACGAGGTCACGGTGGTCCTCGCCGAACGCGGCCTCCGCGATCTCCAGCGCCCGGCGTCCCGTCACCGCGGCCGCCGCGTAGTCCGCCACGTTGCGCTGGGTGATCGCGAGTTCCTCCAGGCGTGACACCAGTTCGGGGCTGCGGCTGCCGTGCATCGCCTCGGCCACGGTCAACGCGTGCAGCGCCAACGGCAGCGCGTTGTCGTACCGGCTGAGCGCCCGGTAAGTGGCCGCGAGGTTGTCCAGCCGGAGCAGCAGGATCCGCTGGTCGAGCTCGGCGGTCGGGTGGTCGGTGAGCAGGCGCCTGGTGATCTCCAGCGAACGCGTCTCCGCCGCCACGGCCTCCTCGTAGCGGCCGAGCTCGTAGCAGGCGTGGCCGAGGCCGGTGAGGTAGTAGGCGGCGGCGATGTCCTCACCGTGCTCGGTGGTGCTGATGCCCACCGCCCGCCGGTACGACCTCGCGGCCAGGTCGAACTGCTCGGCGTCCTGGTGGGCGTCGGCGACCGCCTCCAGCCACGGCAGGGTCTCCGGGGCGTCCCGGCCGTGCTCGAACTCGACGATCTCCAGCGCGCGCCGCAGCAGCGGCACCGCGTCGCCCGGTCGACCGGTCCTGCTGTAGGTCGTGGCGATCTCGCGCAGTTGCAGGGCCACGTCGGGGTGGTAGGCGTGCAGCACGTTCTGGGTGATCTCCAGCGCCTGCCACCGCGTGCCGACCGCGTCGTCCAGGTTGGCCAGGTCCGCGTGCGCGTCGGCCAGGTCGGACAGCACCCGGGCCAGCCCGAGGTGCCGTTCCCCGTAGGTGTGCCGCATGATCTGCGCCGCCCGGTTGAGCAGCGGCACGGCCTCCTCGGCCCGGCCGAGCTTCTGGTAGCCGGAGGCCAGGCCGCGCAACCGGTGCGCGACGTCGCGGTGGTCGCGGCCGAAGTGGGTCTGGGTGATGACGAGCGCCCGCTTGAGCAGCGGCACCGCCTCGGCCGCGAGCCCGAGTTGCAGGTAGCTGTGCCCCAGGTTGGCCAGCAGCGTCGCGACGTCCGGGTGGTCGGGTCCGCGTCGGGCCTCCAGCAGGTCCAGTGCCTGCCGGTCCAGCCGGGCGGCCTCTTCGGCGCGGTCGAGCTGGCGGTAGGTGTTGGCGATGTCGCCGAGCCGGAACGCCATGTCGGGGTGGTCTTCCCCGACCGACTTCCGGGTGATCTCCAGGGCCTGTTCCTCGAGTTCGAGCTCCTTCTCGTACTCGTTCATCTCGCCGTACACCGAACCGAGCTCGGCGAGGAAGAACGCGAGGTCCGGGTGCTCCGGCCGCAACCGCTCCTTGCTGATCTCGTGGGCGCGCTGGGCCAGTGCCAGCGCCTCGTTGGTCCGACCCAGCTCCCGGTAGCTCGACGACAGGCCGCACATCCGGTACGCCACGAAGATGTGGTCGGAGCCGTACGCGCTCTCCTCGATGGCCAGCGCCTCTTCGAGCAGCGGCACCGCCTCGCGGGTCTGCCCGAGTTCCCGGAAGAAGCCCGCGAGGCTCGCCTTGCACCCGGCGAGGAACGGGTCGGTCGGGCCGAGCCCCGCCTGGGCGATCCGCAGCGCGCGTTCGGCCAGCGGCACCGCTTCCGGGATGCGGCCGAGGTGGCTGTAGCTGGTGGCCAGGTTGTTCAACCTGGTCGCGACGTCGAGGTGGCTCGGCCCGAGGCGCTGGGTCGTGATGGCGAGGGCTCGTTCCTCCAGGCCGATGCTCTCCTCGGCCCGGCCCAACGAGCAGTAGGCCGCGCCGAGGTTGCCGAGCAACGTCGCCATCTCGGGGTCGTCCGGCGCGAGGGTGGCCTCGCCGATGCGCATGGCCAGCGTCGCGAAGCGCTCGGTCGCCGTGTACATCCCCTGCGCCGCGGCGAACAGCCCCGCCTGGTTGAACAACGTGCGCAGAGGCGCGTCCCGGTTGTCACCGCCGATGTCGTCGGCCAGCGCGTGCACGTGCGGTAAGAGGCGCCACCACAGCCGCCAGCCGTCCACGTTCGTGCTCGGGTCCTCCGGGATCTGCCGCTCCAGCAGGTCGATCGCCTCGGTCGCCGCGGGCGCGAGTCCCGAATCCGTGGGCGGCGCGTCCTTCTGACCCACGCGCAGGATCGTCTGGACGAGTCGGTGGATGCTGATGGAGTCGGCGGTCAGGGTGATCATGCTGTAGGACGCGAGGTGCCCGAGGATCCGGTTCGCCGCGAGTTCGTCACCGGCCAGGAGGTTCGTGACCAGGCTGCGCGGAATGTCGTCCGGCCCGAGCCAGGCGAGCACGTTCAGCACGTCGACCGCTTTCGGGACCGGCCCGTCGCGCAGGGCGGCGAGCGTGATGTCCCAGGTTCGGGTGACGGCTTGTTCCTGGCTGATTTCCGGGCTGGTCTCGGCCAGGAGTTCGTACGGCTGCGCGGCGAGCAGGGAAGCGTAGTCGGCGATGGAGACGTGGTGGTACCTGATGTAGGCGCCGGCCTGTTCCAACGCCAGCGGCAGGAACCCGAGCGCCTCGGCGACCGACGCCGCGGCGCGTTCGTCGGACTGTTGGGACCGCTCGCACAGCAGCGTTATCGCGGAAGTGCGGCTGAGCACTCCCAGGCGCACCGGGCGGAGCCCGCGTTTCGTCCAGTCGAGATCTCGACGGGTGGTGACGAGGACGTGGCTCCGGTCCGCGGCGACGAGGAGTTTGTTGATGTCCTCCGGGTTCTCGACGTTGTCGAGGATCAGCAGCCAGTCGTCGTGCTCCTGCAACCAGTTCAGCGCCCAGTCGGCCCTGAACTCCAGCGGCGTGCTGCCGAGCACGGGGGCCAGCCTCGACGCCATCGAGGCGAGCGCCGACGTGATGTTCTCCGGCGTGTCCGCGGTGATCCACCAGACGCACGAGTACAGGTCCCGCTGGTGGAACGCGTACTGCAGGGCCAGTTCGCTCTTGCCGACACCGCCCATCCCGGCGACGCTCTGCCCGATGACCCCGTTGCCCGAGGCCATCGCCAAGCCCAGCTCGCCGAGCGACTGGCGGCGTCCGACGAACACGTCCGACGGGCGGCGCGGCAGGTTCCACAACCGATTCGGCGCGATATCGCGGGGCGACGGGACGTTGTTCGGGAGCGTGATGTGGTAGTTCTGCGCATTGTCACCGGACGAGACGATGCTGCCCTGGATCCGCTGCGACGCGATCGAGCGCTCACCCCGGGCAAAAGGATTCGTCACCGATGGATCACTTCCTCCTCGTGCCCAGGAGGTGACCGGACGCCAATCCGCAAGACCGCTCACCCGTCGAATCGCGATACCCGGCCCTCGAACACGCGTGGGCCACCGCTCGTCTCCGCATCACGATGACCGTACCCCCTTGCCGACACCACTCCATCCCGATCGGGTACATGTCGTCGTGCGCCGACCAGTGCGATGAACACTCGGGTTTCCCGACCCGTCCCGACCTCCGGTGATGACGGCTCCTGGATCATCCATCCCCTGAGTCGGCCACTACCCCGGATTTGTTACCCGCCAAAATCGGGGTTCGAGGTCTCGCCGTTTCCGGGTGCGGCGGCTATCGGGCTTGTCCGCAAAACTCGGGGTCGACCACGGTCGTCCGGGAATCGATTGCCCGGCCGGGGAGCGGGTCTTTCGGCATTTCGCCGACGACCACCGTGCCGCCCCGGTGGAGTCGAGGGCGGCGCGGTGGTCGTCACGGCCGGTTGGCCCGGGTCGTGCGGGGCGTCAGTTCTCGTAGAAGTAGCCGGTCACGTCGACCACGAGGTCGACCGTGCCGTCGCTCCCGTTGTGGAACGCCGTCCTCGAGTGCTCGGTGACCGCGAGGTTGTTGGTCACGGCGCCCGAGGTGAAGTTCAGGGTGGCGGCGTCCGGGGGAGTGGGGATCGCACCCGGGAAGTAGGCGGTGAGGTAGCCACCGCGCTGCGGGTTGACGACCTTCGCGTTGAACATCACCGCGCTGGGGACGAAGTTGAACGACGGAGCGTTGTGGTCGAAGGTGTACTCGGTGGTCGATCGTCCCGGCAGCGCGCCGGTGCGACCGCCGACGCCGGTGCGGGTGTCGACCGCGCGGCGCGGTGACAAGGGCAGCAGGAAGCTCCTGCCCCCCGAGGAGAAGTAGCCGACGACGTCGACGACGAGGTCCGTGGTCGCGTTCGGGTGGAACGTGACGTGGCCGTCGGCGCCGATGGGGACGATCACGGAGTTCGTGGCGGTCTGGCCGGCCGCGTAGTTGAGGTTGGAGGTCTGCGGGTTGGCCGTGCCGGTGGGGAAGGCCGTCAGGTGGCCCGACGCGCGCGGGTTGACCACCGTGATGTTGAGCAGGGCCGCGGTCGCGTAGTCGGGCACCGTGCCGTACACGTGGGCGATCCGGTGGCTGAACGACTCGCCGGCGGCGATCGGCCGGGGCGACGTCATCCCGATGCCGGTGCGGGTGTCGAGCAGCCGGGACGGGTAGACGGTGGTGAAGCCCTCGGCCGTCGCGCCCTTGGTGAAGTAGCCGGCGACGTCGGCGATCAGGTCGACGGAGCCCGGGCTGCCGTTGTACAGGTCGACGTGGCCGCCGCCGACCGCGACGGTCGTCAGCCCGGGCACGGTCACGCCGGCCCGGAAGTCCACCACGGACGCGGTGGGCCTGGCCTGCCCGGCCGGGTGGGCGGTGAGGTGCCCGTCGGCCGTCGCGCTGGTGACGGTGAGGTTCACCGTCACCGCCGTCACGTCCGCCGGGATCCCGTGGCGGCCGCCGATCGCGAGCCGCACGGTGCCGTACGGCGCGACCTTCTGGGCCGGGGCGCCGACCCCGCTCCTGGTGTCCAGGAACCGGGTCGGTCCGTGCTTGACGTAACCCGAGCCGAGCGTGGTGAACGTGGTCGACGTCGTCGCGGTGTTGCCGGCGGCGTCGGTGACGGTGGCCCGGACCTGGTACGTGCCGGGGAGGTCGTACCGGTGGCTGCCCGTGCCGCCGACGGTTGCGGTGTCGCCGTCACCGAAGTCGAACTCGGTACTGGCGATGTTCCACGGGTTGTCGCCCGGGTGCACGGTGAAGTGCCCGGTCAGGACGCCCGAGCTGCTCGCGGTCAGGCGGGGGGTCAACGTGCCGCCGGCCGGCACGACCTTGAGCGACCAGGACCGACTCGTGGTCAGGCGGGACTCGCTGGAGGCGGTCACGCGGATGGTGTAGGTGCCGGTCGCGTTGTAGGCGTGCGACGCCGAGCACGGCGACACGGACGTCGTCGTGCCGTCCCCGAAGTCGACCGCGCAGGTGACGGGCGATCCCCACTCGGAGCGGACCGTGCCGCTGAAGTCGACCACACCACCGACCGGCGCCTGCGACGCGGACACCTTCATGGACGTGTCGACGAACCGGTCCTGCTGCTCCTGCGCGCCGCGGTCGAGGTAGGAGACCGCACCCGTCCCCGTGTCGGGAACCCGCGGGTTGTCCACCCTGGGGCCGTTGGCGGCGTCGACCACGCCGGGTGCGTCCGCATTGCCGGAGTCGACGGCGGGCGTGCCCTCGTCCGGGTCCGTCTTCAGGTCGTGCGCGCCCTGCCCGGTGGCGGCGTGCAGCTCGGCGGGGTCGTGGTGGACGACGCCTGCCCACCGGTACACGTTGACCCACAGGTACGCGATGTTGTAGTCGAGCGTGACCCCGGGCGCCGCCGCGCTGTCGACCTCGATCGTGTGCACCGGTCCCCGCGGGCAGTAGCTGCTGACCGAGGAGGACAGCACCTCCGAGATGATGTTGTTCTGGATCGAGGAGCCGGTGGTCGCGCCGGTGATCACGATCCCGCGGTGGCACGAGTCGCGGAAGGTGTTGCCGGTGACGGCGACGGCGTCGACGTTCTCGGCGATCACGCCGAAGTTGCCGAGCTCGGTGATCGTGTTGCCGGTGACCGTGAGGCTGGCGCCGCCGTCGGCGTACACGGCCCGGCCGCGCGTGCCGAAGTTCGTGCGGCTGACCGTGACCGCGGTGGACCCGCCCGTGACGCGCACCGCGTGGGCGCCGCCGTAGGGGTTCGCGTCCGGGCGCAGCGAGCCGCGGTCGAGCGTGACTCGGGCAGCGCCGTCGATCAGGACGGCGTCGACGACCGTGGCGCCGTGGATGGTCATGCCGCGCAGCGTCACGTCGTGCGCGCCGCGCACGGTGATCGTCGGCGTGGTGCCGCCCGCCGGACGCCGCACGGCCCCGCCCTGGAACACGATCGGCGCGTCGGCGGTCCCGGACCGGGTGATCGTCACGCTCTCGTCCTGCGTGCCGGTGATGTCGACGACCTGGCCGGGCTCGACCACGTCGGCCGCCGCCTGCACCGTGCAGAACGGCGTGGCCGCGCTGCCGTCACCGCTGTCGCTGCACGTCGCGACGTCGTTCACGTACAGCGTCGTGGCCGCGGCCTGCGCCGCCGGTGTCGTCACCACCCCGGCGAGGACCACGAATGCCGCTGCTGCGGCGATGTTCGGCAAGCGCACGGTGTCTCCTCGGGACGCGCGACGGGCGGTGCGGTAGTTCTACCGCGAAACCGCCGCCGAGGATGACGAGTTGACCGAACGGGCCGCCGCCCGTCCCGCTCGCCGGTGCGACAGGGGGATCGGGCGCGGTCGGCCGGCGATCACGGCGGCCGACATCGTGCTCAGTGCGACTCGCGGCTGACCTCCGAGCCGCTGGAGCCGAGGAGGAAGTCGAGGTCCGCGCCGGTGTCGGCTTGCAGGACGTGGTCGACGTAGAGCCGTTCCCAACCGCGGCGGGGGTTGGCGAACCCGGCGACGGTCGCCGCGTTCGGCGTGCGGGCGGCGAGCTCGTCGTCGGACACCTCGACGTCGATGCGGCGGGCCTCGACGTCCAGGCTGATCACGTCGCCGGTGCGCACGAGGGCGAGCGGTCCGCCCGCGGCGGCCTCGGGGGCGACGTGGAGGACGACGGTGCCGTAGGCGGTGCCGGACATGCGGCCGTCGCAGACGCGGACCATGTCGCGCACGCCCTGCTCCAGCAGCTTCTTGGGCAGCGGCATGTTGGAGACCTCCGGCATGCCGGGGTAGCCCTTGGGCCCGCAGCCGCGCAGCACGAGCACGGAGTCGGCGGTCACGTCGAGGTCGGGGTCGTCGATGCGGGCGTGGAAGTCCTCGACGGAGTCGAACACGACGGCCGGGCCCCGGTGCCGGAGCAGGTGGGGCGAGGCGGCGGCGGGCTTGACGAGCGCGCCGCGCGGGGCGAGGTTGCCGCGCATCACGGCGATGCCGCCGTGCTCGACCAGCGGCGTCGCCCGGGTGCGGATGACCTCGGGGTCCCAGATCGGCGCGTCGTCCAGGTAGTCCACCAGCGGTCGGCCGGTGACCGTGAGCGCGTCGGGGTCGAGCAGGTCGCGGACCTCGCGCAGCACGGCGAGCAGGCCGCCGGCGCGGTGGAAGTCGTCCATCAGGAACCGACCGGCGGGCAGCAGGTCGACCAGCACCGGCACGTCGGAGCCGATCCGGTCGAAGTCGTCCAGCGCCAGGTCGATCCCGAGGCGGCCGGCGATGGCCAGCAGGTGGACCACGGCGTTGGTCGAGCCGCCGATCGCGGCCAGGGCGACGATGGCGTTGTGGAAGGACGCCTTGGTGAGCAGGGCACCGGGCCGCCGGTCGGCGGTGACCAGCTCCACGGCCAGCCGGCCGGTGGCGTGGGCGGCTTCCAGCAGTCGGCTGTCCGGGGCCGGGGTGCCCGCCACGCCGGGGATCACGGCGCCCAGGGCTTCGGCGACCAGCGCCATGGTGGAGGCGGTGCCCATGGTGTTGCAGTGGCCCCGGCTGCGGATCATCGCCGACTCCGACCGGATGAACTGCTCGTTGGACAGCGAGCCCGCGCGGACCTCCTCCGACAGCCGCCACACGTCGGTGCCGCACCCCAGCGGGACGCCGCGGAACGTGCCGGTCAGCATCGGCCCGCCGGGCACGACCACGGCGGGCAGGTCGACCGAGGCGGCGGCCATGAGCAGCGACGGGATGGTCTTGTCGCAACCGCCGAGCAGCACCACGCCGTCGATCGGGTTGGCCCGGAGCATCTCCTCGGTGGCCATCGCGGCCATGTTGCGCCACAGCATCGCGGTGGGGCGGACCTGCGTCTCGCCCAGCGACACCACGGGCAGCTCCAGCGGGATGCCACCGGCCTCGTAGATGCCGTTGCGCACCGACGCCGCGACCTCCGTCAGGTGCGCGTTGCACGGCGTCAGGTCCGAGGCGGTGTTGGCGATGGCGATCTGCGGGCGGTCGAACGCGTCGTCCGGCACGCCGCGGCGCATCCAGGCGCGGTGGATGTAGGCGTTGCGATGATCTCCCGCGTACCACTGGGCGCTCCGGAGCGTCACGTGCGACCGCCTTCCGACTACCGGCGCGATGGCCTGATCCGTGGAATGCGATGAACCCTACCCGCTGCGGGCACCGGCAGGGCCAGGTGAAATCCGGCCCGGTCCACCCGCGCGGCGCCGGCCGGCGGTGACCACTGTCCACTTCGGACAGTGAGGTGCACTCCGCCGACCTGCGCCTCGACGTCTCCCGGCGCAGCGGTGCGTGCCTCAAGCGGTGAGCTCGTCGATGGAGATCAAGCCGTCGTCGAGCACCCTGGTCACCAGGTCGCTCTTGGTGCGCGCGTGGCGGCCCGCGTTCGCGTACTTCGTCCGCACCCGCTGGATGTAGGTGTCCACGGTCTTCACGCTGAGGTAGAGCCGGGCCGCCACCAGCTGCTTGGACGGCGAGGCGAACCAGGCGCGCAGCACCTCCAGCTCACGGGGTGTGAGCTTCGGCCGCGTGGCGGAGTCGGCCGGCGCCGCGCCGCTCGTCGCCGGGCTCAGGTAGGTCCGGCCCGCTGCGGCGGCCCGGATCGCGGGCACGAGGCGGTCCGCGCCCTCGCACTTGGGCACGTACGCGTGCACACCGAGGGCCAGGCACCGCTCGGCGGCTCCGCGGTCCACGTGCTGCGCGTACACGACCACCCGCCGGCCGACCTCGACGAGCCGCCGCAGCGCGGTGGCCCCCTGGCTGCCGGGCGCCTCGACGTCGAGGATCACCACGTCGGCCGCCGCGCCCGGCCCGGTCCACGCCCCGGCGAGGCTGCCGCCCGTGTCGAGCAGCTCGATCGGTGGATCCGCCTGCGCACACCACTGCCCGACACCCGCGACGATCGCCGCGTGGTCGTCGACGATTACCGCCGTCGTCACCGCTCCCCCTCGCCGTCACCCCGCCCTGACGGTGAGCTTGTCGGGTCGACCTCTCCGATCGATATCGGTTGATCATGAACGACCACTATCCTGTGGTCGGCGGCTTGGGGGGGCGCGATGGAGTTTCGTCTACTCGGACCGCTCGAGGTCGTCGACGGCGGGACGACGGTGCGAGTGGGCGGTCTGCGGCAGCGGACGCTGCTGGGTGTCCTGCTGCTGCACCGCGGCCGGGTGGTCCCGCTGGAACGGCTGGTGGACGCGGTGTGGGACACCGATCCGCCGTCGTCGGCCCGGGACCAGGTCCGCAACAGCGTGTGGGCGCTGCGCAAGGCGCTCGGCGACGCGCCGGGCCGGGTCGTGGTCACCGAGGACGCCGGCTACCGGCTGGACACCGACGGGCACGTCGTGGACGCGGACCGGTTCGAGGCAGGCGTGCGCGCGGCCAGGTCCGGGGCCGAACGGGGCAACCTCGAGCAGGCGAGCGCGGTGCTGCGCACGGCACTGGACCTGTGGCGCGGGCCCGTGCTGGCCGGCCTGCGCGCCGGGCTGGTGCGCGACCTGGCGACCGGGCTGGACGAGCGACGGCTCCTCGCGCTGGAGGAACGCCTGGAGCTCGACCTGGCCCTGGGCCGACACGGCGAGCTGGTCGGCGAGCTCACCGAGCTCGTCGCCGAGCACCCCGGGCGGATGCGGGTCGTCGGCCAGCTGATGCGCGCCCTGCACGGCGCGGGCCGTTCCGCCGACGCGCTGACCGCCTACCAACGGGCCAAGCGGCACCTCGCCGACGAGCTCGGCCTCGACCCGCCCGCCGAGCTGCGGGAGCTGGAGGCCGCCATCCTGCGGGACGACCCGGAGCCGGTCCCGCCGCGCCCGGGGCTCCGGGCCGCCGACGTGCCGCCGCGTGGCCGCGCCGTGCCCAGGACGCTGCCGTACGACGTGCCGGACTTCACCGGCCGACCCGCCGAGCTGCAACGGCTGCTCGGCCTGGGCGCGGCGGCGCGGACGGTGGTGATCTCGACCGTCGAGGGCATGGCCGGCGTGGGGAAGACCGCGCTGGCCGTGCACGCCGCGCACGCGCTCGCCGACCGGTTCCCCGACGGCCAGCTCTTCGTCGACCTGAACGGCTTCACCCCCGACCGGGTCCCGACCAGCCCCGAGGACGCCCTGGCGGTGCTGCTGAGCACGCTGGGCGTGCCCCGCGACCGGATACCGTCCTCCGTCGACGAGCGGGTCGCGATGTGGCGCACCGAGGTCGCGGACCGGCGGCTGCTCCTGGTCCTCGACAACGCGGCCGACGCCAAGCAGGTCGCGCCGCTGATCCCCGGCAGCCCCGGTTGCCTGGTGCTCGTCACGAGCCGCCGCCGGTTGACCAACCTCGACGGCAGCATCCCCGTCGAGCTGGACGTGCTGCCGGAGGAGGAGGCGGTGGCCCTGGTCGTCGCCATCCTGGGCGCGGCGCGGGTCGACGACGAACCGGAGGCCGTCGCGGAGCTGGTCGGGCTGTGCGGGCGCCTGCCGCTCGCGATCCGCATCGTCTCGGCCCACCTGCAACGTCGCCCGCGGTGGACCATCCGGTCCCTGACCGAGCGGATGGCCGGCGAGAAGCGCAGGCTCACCGCGCTCGCCGCGGCCGCCGACCACGGGGTGACGACCGCGTTCGCGCTGTCGTACCGGGCGCTGGCCCCGGACCACCGACGGGTGTTCCGGCTGCTCGGGCTGCACCCCGGTGCGGACATCGACTCGTACGCGGTCGCCGCGCTGGCGGGCCTCGACGTCGACGTGGCCGACGCCGTGCTGGAGCAGCTCGCCGACGAGTACCTGCTCCAGCAGTCCAGCCCCGGTCGCTACACGTTCCACGACCTCCTCCGCGCACACGCCCGCGCGTGCGCGGAGGACGAAGAGCCGGCGGCGGCCCGGCACGAGGCGCTCACCCGGCTCTTCGACCACTTCCGCCACACCGCCGCGGAGGCGGTGAACCTGCTCGACCCGCACGACCGGGACCGCAGGCCGCGCACCGAGGACCCCGGCGCCGCTCCGTTGCCGTTCGGGCACGACGTCGCGGCGGCCCGCCGTTGGCTCGACCGGGAGACCCCGAACCTGCTGTCCGTCGCCGCCCAGGACGACCGGCCCGCCCACACCTGCGACCTGTCCCTGATCCTCTGGCGCCACCTCGAACAACAAGCGCGGCACCGGGAAGCCGAGGCACTGCACACCCACGCCGTCGCCTCCGCACGTGCCGCGGCCGACCCTCTCGCCGAGGCGGGCGCCACCCGCAACCTCGGCCGCACCCAGTGGTACCTGGGCGACCTCTCACGCGCGGCGCAGCTGTTCGAACGTGCCCTGGCCCTGTTCGACCACGTCGAGAACCCGCTGCTCACCGTGACCGTGCTCAACGACCTGGCGACCACCGTGTTCCAGCTGGGGCGGCACGACGAGGCGATCGAGCACTGCGAGCGCGCGCTGGCCATCTGCGCGGGCACCGACGACCCCACGGGCGAGATGCAAGTGCTGATGACCCTGGGCAACGGCGAATCACTGCGGGGCGACGACGAGGCGTCGAGCCGCTACCTCCACCAGGCGCTGCGGCTCGCCCACGCCGTCGGCAACCGGAACATCGAGGCCCGTGCCCGGCTGAACATCGGTGACATGTACGCGGGCACGGGCTTTCCCGACGTGGCGAAGACCTACCTCGAACACGCGTTGGAGCTGTACCGGGAGATCGGCAACCGCGAGGGCGAAGCGGTCGCCCTGGCCAACCTCGGCAGCGTCCACACGCGGCTCGGGGACGAGCGACGGGCGACGGCGTACCTCGACCAGGCGCTGACCTTCTTCCAGCAGAACGGCGACCGGCGCTGGCAGAGCGAGACGCTGCGGGAGATCGGCACCCTGCACGCGCGAGCGGGGCGGCACGAGCAGGCCGACCGGTACTACGGCGAAGCCCTGGACCTCGTGCGGCGGATCGGCAACCGGTCCGCGGAGGCGGACATCCTCGACCGCCTGCGCGAGAACGCCCTCGCCCGCAGCGCCAGGGCGACCGAGTGAGGCGCCACCGCCGGCCGCCGTCCAAGGGCTCAGGACGTCGCGACCGTCACCACCACGGGAAGCCCCACTTCCGGCCCTGAGTCCCCATTTCGGCTTCCCCCGCCCAGTCGACACCCGCCTGCGACACCTCGGTCACGACGTCCGTGCCACCGCCCGACACCTCGCTGTCGTAGCCCAGCGCGAGCGCCGGCGACGCCGCGCCGAACGCCATCGCCGCAGCCATGACCGCAACCACCACTGTTCGGTTCCGCACCTTCATCCGAATCCTCCCTACCAGTCCGTGCCCGCCGGTCAAGGCGAGACGCTCGACCTCGGTTCGCAGACTACGAACGTCGGCGCCGACCCGCTGTCAGGCGAACACCTGACACGTGCCGCCACGTCGGTGTGCCACGTGGGCGCGGGCGTGTGCCACGCGCACGCCGAACGTGTGGGTGGCCGGTGGCCGGGATCGACGCCGTCCCAACGGATCCGTCGGCCGGCGAGGGAGGTTTGTCGGGCGTTCGCCTGACAATCCGACCAGTGGCGGGCCTTTAGCGTGACGATCAGTCGCACGCACCATGTGAATGTTCGCCGGAATAACGCAACGCACCTCTGGTCCTTCGTCGCAGCGATGAAGTCGGACACCTCCAACCACACCGTGGCGGTCGTCGGTCACCGGAAACGCGTCGATCGCCCGCGGTCAAGCGCGGACGGACCGGAAATTGCCTGCCGGAAGGGTTGTTACATGACGACAGCACCAGTGAGGCAGCCGTCGGGACTCCCGCGTGGTCTGACCGCGGAAGCGCCGCTGCGCGATCTCACGGAAGACGAGATCGCCACTTTCGAGCGGGACGGCGTCATCCTCGCGAAAGGGCTCTTCCAGGACTCGTGGGTCGCGCACGTCGGCGACGCGATCGACCGGATGATCGAGCACCCCACGCCGTACGGCGAGCTGCTCTCCCGCGGCAAGGGTTTGTACACGGACCTGTTCATGTGGAAGTACAGCGAGGCGTTCCGCGATTTCGCCTACTACTCACCGGCGGCGCGCATCGCCGCGCAGGCGGCGCGGTCGAGCCGGATCAACTTCCTCGTCGACCAGATGTTCAAGAAGGACCCGGGGTGTGACATCCCGACGAGCTGGCACACCGATTCCATCGCGTGGCCGGTGGCCGGCGAGAAGCTGGTCAACATCTGGCTGGCCTGCGACCACGCCACCACGGAGAACAGCGCCATCCAGTTCATCCGGGGGTCGCACCGGTGGCCGACGGCGCGGTCGGCGCGCGCGTCCGGCGAGCTCGACGACGCCCGCGTCGCCGAGGCGCTGGCCAAGCTGGGGTGGAAGCCGACCGAGCCGATGACGTTGGACGGGCTCGAAGAGCCGTTGACCGTGCCGGCGGTGACCCGGGCCGCGTTCCGCGGCGTGCACCGGCGCGTCGAGGAGGAGATGACGCACGCGCCGCTGCCGGGCGGGCTCCGCGGGCTGGTGGAGATCGAGCCGAACCGGGACCGGCTCCCGATCGTGGGCTGGGACGTCGAGCCCGGTGACGCCCTGATCTTCCACCTGGGGATCCTGCACTACTCCACGGGGACGAGCGGCACGGGCGGCGCGCGTCGCGCCCTCGCCACGCGCTGGCTGGGCGACGACGTCCGGTACGCGCCGACGACCGGGTCCCTCCCGACCTTCTGGGAGCACGGGCTGCGGCCGGGTGACCGGTTCGGCGGCCCCCTGCACCCGCAGATCCTGCCCGAGGTCGTGCCCGGTGAGGGCGACGCGCGCTTCCGGCAGGTCGAGGAGGCCGACCCGCACATCGGGTTGGCGGACTTGAAGGTCCGCCTCGCCCTGGAGGAAAGCGCCTCCTGAGCCGGATTCCGGTCCGAGCCGGGTTCCGGTCCGCCGCGCCCGCGAGAGGCGCACCACGAACGCCGGCGTCGTGAGCCAGCCGACGGCGCCGGGGAATGGAACGCACGACCACGCCGGAATGGAGGATCGATGAACAACGACGAAGTCACCGCGGTGAAGTCCGCGACCGCGACGGCGAACGAGCCGAGCACGCCGTTCGCGTTGGAGTCGCACGAGGAGCAGCTGCTCGAGGAATTCGGGACGCTGCTGTCGGCTGAGTACAACTACCAGATGGTGTAGCCGCAGGGTTTCGGTGGGGCCGTGCGCGGCCCCACCGGAACCGTGCTGCGCCTCGTCGACAAGGAGTGCCGTTTTGACGAGCAACCGCACGCCCGTCGGAGGGGCGCCCGCGGACTCCGCCACGGCGCCGGAGCCCGCGGTCGCCGCCAACGTCCTGCGCAACACGCCTTTTCTCCTGCTGCTGGTCGCGCTGGTCCAGTCCGCGTTCGGCGACCAGCTCTTCAAAGTGGGGGTGCCCTGGTACGCGACCCAACGCGGGGAGTTCTTCGACGGCGCCCTCATCGGCATCGTGATGGCCATTCCCATCGCCTGCTTCGGCCTGGTCGCGGGTGTGCTCGTCGACCGGTACAGCAGGTTCTGGTTGCTGGTCGGGGCCGATTTCGTGCGCATGGTCGTCGTCGCGGCGATGGCGGTGCTGGTCGCGACGCAGCTGGCGCCCCTGTCCGTGCTGCTGGTGGGCACGTTGCTGCTCGCCGCGCCGGGGACGGTCTTCATGCCGGCCGTGCAGACGCTGATCCCGGTCATCGCGGGCGGGAAGCTCGAACGCATCGCCAGGATGGACGCGCTGCTCATCGGCGGCGCCACCACCATGGCCATCCTGGGCCCGTCCCTGACCGGTCTGCTGCTGAACGTGGTGGAGATCGAGGTCCTCCTCGCGCTGGACGCGGTCACGTTCGGCGTCTCGATGGTGCTGATCCTGCTGGTCAGGAAGTCTCTGCCGGTCGTGCCGCCGCGTGCTGCCGCGGATCGCCCCAAGCGGTCGGTCAGCGGGGTGCTCGCCAACGCCAAGGCGGGCTTGCGGTTCATCCTCGCCGACAAGGTCCTCCGGCCCCAGTTCCTGGTCTACCCGGTGCTGGACGGGGCCCAGTACAGCATCGTGTTCCTGCTGCCCGGCTACCTGCTCACGCTCGAGGAGAGCGGCGCCACCTACTTCGGCCTGGCCGTCGCGGCCATCGGCGTCGGCCGGGTGATCGGCCTGTTCACCGTCGCGCACACCTCGCTGCTCCGTCGCCGGGGCATCGTGTTCGTGGGCAACTGGATCGTCCAGGGGACGGCGTTGCTGGTGATGACCGCGTTCGACAGCGGTTGGGTGGTACCCCTCGCGCTGCTCTTCGTCGGCCTGCCCGCGGGCATGGCGACCGTCGCGGTGACCTCGTTCGTCCAGTCGGTCGTCCCGGACGAGCTGCGCGGCCGGGTCTTCGCGGCCGTGATGTCGTTGAGCGGCGCGGCCATGCCGCTGGCGCCGCTCGTGCTCGGTCTGGTCGCCACGGCCTGGTCGCCGGCCGGGGCCATGGTCTGCACCGGCGCGCTGTTCGTCCTCGGTGGCGTCTTCCTGGCCACCCGGTCCGCGGTCCGCGGAGCCTCGTGATGAGCACGACGCGACCTCCCTACCACAGCACGGGCCTGCGCCCCGACGCCGAACGGCCACGCCGGTGGCGGCCGGACGAGCGGGTGGACCTGTGGTTGCTCGGTCCGTACTTCGGGCTGCACGAACCCCCGGTGTGCTCCCTGCACACCGCGACCGTCACGGCCGCCTACGCCGAGCTCGACACCTCGCGCCCGGCGACGCCGTTCCAGTGCCACACGCCTCGCGGGTTGCGCGAGGCGGTCGCCCAGTGCCTGCGGTGGCCGGAGCTGGCGTCGGCGGACCCGGCCGCGCTGCCGGACGAGCTGGTGACCGAGCGGTGGCGCGCGCTGGTCCGGCTCACGGAGCACCCGCTCGACCTGGACCTGGAGACGCGCCTGCGCCTCGGCACCCTGCTGTGCGCCCTCGGCCTGGACGCGTGCGCCCTCGGCGTCCTCCCGGCGTCGACGCCCGAGGACGCCGGTCGCGACCAGCTCTCGGCGGGCCTGGCGATGAAGCGGACGCACGCGCTCGTCCGGGCGAGCGGGTCGGAGGCGGCCCGTGCGGAGGACCGCGAGGTCCTCACCGCGGTGGCGACGAGCCGGCGCCTGCCCGCCGCGACCGCCCTGTCCGCCGCGCTGACCCTGGTGGTGCTCAACGCGAAGGGACGCGCACCGGACGTCGCCGCGACGGCGCACTGGCGCGAAGTGGCCGGCGCCCACCTCGCCGGGCTCGCGCCGGGAGGGTCCTGGCGGGACGCGCTGTTCACGAGCGCCTACTGGCGAGCGGTGAGCTACCTGCCGTTCCTGCTTGGTGACCACGAGCGCACCCGCGCGGAGCTCGACCGTGCCGAGGAGCACGCGCGCGACCTCCCGGACGGCACGGAGCAGCAGGCGCTCGTGCGCCGCCAGAACCTGCACCCCCTGCTGGAGACCCGGACGCGTGCCGCCGCGGCCGCGAACGACCTCGACGCGGCGCTCCGGTACGCGCACGAGTTGGCGGCGCTCGACCCGTACGACGGCAAGGTCCTTCTAGGGCTGGGCGACGTGGCGATGCGGGCCGGGGACACCGCGGCGGCGGTGGAGGCGTACCGGCGCGCGGCGATGCTGGGAGCTCCGCACGCCGCCCGCGCGCGGGTGGCGCTCGGCCGGCACCTGGAGCACGCGGGCGACGAGGAAGGCGCGCTCGACTCCTTCCTGGCCGCCGCGCACGCCGACCCCACCGCGTACACGGCCGTCGCGGCGGTGCACCGGCTCGCCGAGCGGACCGGTCGCGCCGACCTGGCCGACTGGTGCGTGCGGTGGCTGGCCGACCTGCGCGCCCGGTTGCGCGTCCGTCCGGAAAGGACTGTCGGATGAGCGTCTCCTCGAACCCGTTCCGGCGGATGCCGACGCGGGGGATCACCACCGCGCCCGGGACCCGGAGCGACCTGCGCGCCGTCCGCCCGTACGTCGACCTGCGCGGCGCCGGGGGCGCCATCCACTCCCGCGTGCTGCTGCACTACGCCGATGCGTTGTCGAGCGGCCACCAGGTGCGGGCGGTGTTCCAGAGCAACCCCGTCGCGCACACCCGCCGGCACATCCTGCGCGAGGCGCGGCTGCCCGACTTCCACGCCGATCACCCCGCCGACCTGCCACCGGAACTGCGCGGCTGGCGGTGGCAGGACCTGTGCGAGCACGTCGAGCACTGGCCCGACCTCGACGACGACACCAGGGCACGCGCCGGCATCGTGCTCGTCCGCCTCGGCTTCTACGCGACCTTCCTGGGGCTGACCGGCCCGGATGAGCCACCCACCGCGATCGGGGACGCCGGCGCGAGCCTGCTCATGCTGCGCGCCAACGCCCGGTACAAGCGGACGCTCGCCGCGGGTGAGGCGGTGCCGACGTACGAGTCGCTGGTCGAGCACGCGTCGACGGCCCGGTCCCGGTTGCTGGCGGCGCTGGCGCTCGCCGTCCACCACGCCCGGGTCAGCCGGGACAGCGCGCAGGTCGACGCGTGGGCCACGCGGTCGATGGACCTGCTTCCCCAAGCGCTCGACGGCGGCGAGGACGACGCGCTGCTGCACAGCGCGGTGCTCCGGGCGTGCAGCTTCGCCCCGTTCTTCGACGGCGACAAGGCCCGCACCACGCGGCTGCTGGACGAGTGCGAGGCACTCGCGCGGTCCGCGCCGGCGGACACCGCCGAGCGGGCCCTGGCCAAGGCCGAGAACCTGCGCGCCGTGCTCGAGACCCGCGCCCGGGAGGCGCAGTGGCGGGGGGAGGCGGACCTGGCCCTCGACCGCACCAGGGAGCTCGTCGACCTGGACGCCGACGACGGCCGGGCGCACCGCGACCTCGGGTACCTGTTGCTGGCCCGGCAGGACGTCGAGGCGGCGCTGCGCTCGTTCGCCCGCTCCGCCGCGCTCGGACCCCCGTTCGCGGCGGTGTCGTGGGCGCTCGTGGCGCGGTGCCGCGAGCTGCTCGACGACCCGCGTGCGGCGATCGAGGCGTACCTCGTGGCGTGCGAGCTGGATCCCGGATCGCTGACGGCGCTCGACGGTGTCGCGCGGTGCGCGGCGTCGATCGGCGACGCCGGCCTGCGCGGGTGGGCGCTGTCGCGGTCGGCCGCCCTCCCCGCCCTGCCCGCACCCGCCGACCGCGAGAAGGAGACCGTCCGATGACCCTTGCCCAGGCCTCCGTGATGGCGTGCGCGACCGCCGACGACCCGTACGTGGTCGCGTTCGCGGCCAAGCGCGCGTCCGCCGTGGACAGAGTGCTCCCCGTGCTGGCGCGCCGACTTCCCGTCGACACCGCGCGAGCGCTGCGCGCCGCGCTGGAGGAGTTCGCGTCGCTGGGGGAGGCGGAGCGGCGGGCGGTGGTCACCGCCCCGCTGTTCGGCTACTGGTGGCACCGCCTGTGCGTGGACTACCGGCGCGGTGAGTTCACCGCCCTGGCGGACTGGGTCGGCCACCTCCGGCGCTTCCTCGAACCGGTGCGCGACGACCTGTCGCCCGACTCCGTCGAGCTGCGCGGCGGGATTCTCCTCGGCGCCGACCACCCGTGGATCCACGAGTACGTCCGGACGGCCAACGGGAACACCAGGGCCGAGGGCGGGCGGGGTGATGTCACGCCGGTGCCGCCCGACGAGGTGCGACCCGACCTGGCCCGCGCGCTGGCGCTGATCGACGACGTGTGGCCCGCCTTCGGCGAGGAGGTCACCCGGTTGGTCCGGCTGATCGTGCCGTTCACCAGCGCCGACACGGTCGCGTTCAGCAACAGCGTGCTGGACGGGCTGCTGTTCCTCCGCGCGGACCTCGCCGATCCGGTGGTCGCCACCGAGCGCCTCGTCCACGAGACGAGCCACCTGCGGCTCAACGCCGTCTTCGACCTCTACCGGGTGCACGAGCACGGGCCGGAGGAGCGACTGCACTCGCCCTACCGGAAGGTGCCGCGACCGGTCGACGGGCTGTACCACGGTGCCTTCGTCTTCGCGCGGATCGCGCAGTTCCACCTGCGGGCGCACCGGCGGCTCTGCGAGGACCGCTGGCTGCACCGGCTGGTCGAGGTGCTCGACATGCAGCGGGAGGCGCTGGACCTCTTGCGGGACTCGGTCCGCCTCACGCCGTTCGGCCAGGTCGCCTACGAGGAGTTCCGCCGCGCGACCGAAGCGGTCGCCCACGACGCCTTCGACAAGACCGGATCCACTGGGAGCACTGATGCCTAGCCAGACGATGGCCCCCCTCGCGGTGGCCGACAGCTACCCCGACGAACCGCTCAGGACCTACCGCGACCGGGTGTCCCGGGGCATCTCCCGCGTGCTGCCGCGACTGCTCGACCGGGTGGACGAGGCGCAGGCCGCCAGCGTGGACCAGGTCTGGGAGTGCTTCGAGCACCTGCCGGCGGAGCAACGCGGTGACATCGCCCAGCACCCGCTGTTCTGCTCGTGGTGGATCAAGCTGAAGTCGGCCGTCGCGGGCGGGGACGACGCCGGCATCCGGCGACTGCTGCCGCACTTCGGCCGGTTCGTGCTGATCCCCGCGTTGCGCGGCGCGGTCGCCTCCGGGTCCGCGACGGACCTCCGGCTCGACCTGCCCCTGTCCGATCGCGGCGAGCTGCGCTTCCCCGGTCACCTCCGGCACGTCGTCCTGGACGGCGCCGGGCCCGGCCACGCCCGGCTGCGCCACGACGGCGACGTGCTGCGGGTCGACACGACGGACCGGTTGTGGCTGGTCCCGGTCGCCGACCTGCTCGGGCCGGCCGCCACCGACCACCCGCTGCTGGCCACCCGTCCGGCCATCGCGGGCGGCGCGATCGAGGTGGACGCGTCCGACGAGTGGTTCCGGCGGTTCTTCGAGGGCCAGAACGCCAGGAACCCGCTGCCCGGCTACCCCCGCCGGGACCTCGCCCCGCTGGAGCCGGTCAGCCGGCAGGTGGTCGAGCAGCTCGACCGCGCGCTGGGCCTGCTCCGGTCGACCAGCCCCGGTTTCGCCGCGGAGGTCGAGGCGCTGATCAAGGTCGTCTCGCCGTTCCGCAGCCGGCTGATGTCGACGTTCACCGACACCGGGTTCTTCGGCACCGTCTTCATCAGCGAGCGCCTCGGTCCGTTCGCGGACACGGCCCTGACCGCGGAACACCTGCTGCACGAGGCCAGCCACCACCGGTTGACGCTGCTGATGGAGGACGACCCGCTCATCGACGCCGACCCGGCGAAGCTCGTGAAGTCACCGTGGCGCCTCGACCCCCGGCCGCTGCACCAGATCCTGCACGGCACGTTCGTGTTCGCCCGGATCGCCCAGTTCCTCGGCGCGGCGGTGGCCGACGGCGGCGGCCCGGAGCTCGTCCAGCGCTACGAGGCGGTCCAGCACGACCTGCGCGACGCGCTGCGGACGCTGGACGAGGGCGGTGTCGAGTACACACCCGCGGGCCGACAGCTCCGAGAGCTGTTCGGCGAGATCGTGGAAGGCTGAGCCGGTCGTGACGACGACGATGCGGCTGCGCGGGCGGACCCAGCTGCTGCCCTCCGGTCCCACCCTCATCGCGCGGTTGGGCGACCGCCTGACCCGGATCGCGCCGTTCGGCCCGGTCGAGGAGCAGGTGCTGCACCTGCTCGCGAAGGGGACGTCCGACCTGGACGAGGAGACTGCGGACTGGCGGCCCGACGACAGGACCCGGGCCAACGAGCTGGCGGCGACCCTGCGCGACGCCGGGTTCCTCGAGGCGGTCGAGCCGCCCGCCACGATCCGCGCGGAGGACCTCGCCCGCTTCGACCGCCTCCTGCACTACTTCTCCGAGCAGGAGGACGGCGCGGTGTCCCGGTTCGACCGGTTGCGGCGCCTGCTGGACGCACGGGTCCTGGTCGTCGGCACGGGCGGCATGGGGAGCTGGCTGCTCTACGGCCTCGCCTGCTGCGGTGTGCGCGACTTCGTCCTCGTCGACTCCGACGTGGTCGAACCGTCCAACCTGAACCGGTCGATCCTGTTCGGGGAGGGCGACATCGGCCGGGCCAAGGTCGACGCCGCGGCCGAGGCGCTGACCCGGTTCTCGCCCCGCGCGAGGGTGCGGACGGTGGCCGCGCCGATCACCGGCCCCGGCGACCTGCTCGACCACCTCGACGGGGTGGACCTGGTCGTCGGCGCGGCGGACCAGCCGATCTGGCTGGTCCGCGAATGGCTCGCCCGCGCCTGCCGACAGGCGGGCGTGCCGCTGCTGCACCCGAGCGGTCTGCGGGTCGGTCCCTTCTACCTGCCCGGCCGCAGCGCGTGCCCGATGTGCGAGTTCGCGCAGCGGTGCCAGGAGCAGCCGCGGTTCGCCGAGACCGTGGCACGCCTGCGCCGCCTGCCCCGGGGCACCTCGGGCGGGCTGGCGCCCTGGGCGGGCATCACCGCGAGCGTCGCCACGGCGGAGGTCTTCCGCCACCTGGCCGGGCTGGGCAACCCGATGACCGTGGACGCGGTGTGGACCTGGCGCAACGGCGGCACGTCGGACGTCACGCCGCTCCTGCCGCAGGCCGGCTGCCCGGTGTGCCACGGGGAAGGACTCCGGACGTGACGTTCGAGACCGCGGGCACGTGGGCGACCGAGGTCGGGGACGTCGCGCTGCACCGCGACGGGCGCACCGGCCTGCGGCACGTGCACGTCGACACCGGGGACCCGCACCTGGTCGTCGCACTGGCCCTGCGCACGCCGTCGACGCACCCCGGCGTGCCGCACGTCCTGGAGCACTGGGTGGGCGCGGGATCACGCCGCTTCGGCGACGTGCACGTGTTCCCGTCGTTGGCCGACACCGCCGCCACCACGTTCGTCAACGGGTTCACCGGCCCGGACTTCACGTGCTTCGTGGCCGGCACCACCTGCGTGGCGAGCGCCGACCTGCTGACCGAGGCGCTGCTCGACGGTGTCTTCCACCCGCTGCTGCTCGACGCGACCTTCGCCAGGGAAGCGGGCGTGGTCCGGCAGGAGTCGGCGAGCCGGGCGCACGACCCGCGGACGGTGGCGCTCGGAGCGCTCGCCGCCGCCGTCTACGACGCACCGGCGCTGAGCCGCCTCCAGGCGCAGGGCCTGTCGGTCGCCGACCTGGCCGGCCTCACCCCCGAGCAGGCCCGGGAGTACCACCGGCGGCACTACCGGCCGTCGGCGGCGTGGCTGGTGACGGTCGGGGACCAGCCGCCCGCGCGGTTCCACGAGCACGTCTCACGCGTGCTCGGCCCGGACGGGTCGACGCCCGCGGCCTTCGCCCCGTTCGCCGCGCATCCCTCCGCGGTCGTCGTGCCGGGGACGCCGGGATCACCGGGGGTCGACGCCCTGCTCGCGGTCCCGCTGGAGCCGTCGACCGCCGCCGGGGCGACCGCCCGGGCCATGGTGCTCGGGGAGGCGCTGGCCGGCACGACGGACGGCCCGTTGCGCCGGCTGCTGGCCGAGCACGGCGGGCACCGGTACCCGCCGGGCTCCGGGGTCAACCTCCACTACCCCCACACCCTCTTCACGGTGGGCGTGAGGGTGACCGGGCCGGACGCGGCCGACGGGGTGCACGACCGCCTGGCCGAGGTCGTTCCCGAGGCGTTCCGCGCGGAGGACGTGACGAACGCGGCCCGCCGCCTGTTGCTGCGGGCGCTCGACCGCAGCAACGGCAAGCACCCGCACCACCCGTGGGCCGTGCAGCTGGTGCTCGACGCGGTGGCGCCCCTGGTCCGCGGGCTGTCCCCGGTCGACGCCCTGAACCTGCCCGAGCACCTCCGCTGGTGCGCCGAGCACCCGGACCGCGTCCTGTCGCTGCTGACGGGCACCTCGGCACGTTTCGGGCGGGCACTCGTCGACCACACCTCGTCACGGGTTCCGGCGCCGCCGGTGGACGCCGGTACCCCTGCCGCGGCGGGGTCCGCTCCGGACACGGCCCTGCCCGCCGTCCCACCCGCGCGGCCGGCACCGAGGCATCCGCGCTGCGTGCCGACACCCGTTCCCGGCGCGGCGCGGACCTGGCTGTGGACCACGGACACGAAGGGCATCGGGTACGCCGTCGCCGACCTCGACCTCGTCTGCGACCTCGACGTCCTCCCGCTGCTGCCGACCGCGGTCGCGCCGTTCCGGCACGCGCGGCGGTGGCGGTCGGACGTGACCGTCACGGCGACGGCCCACGACTCCGCGCCGGACCGGCCGCGGATCAGGCTCCGGGTCTGCCTGCGCCACCACCAGGACGACGCGGCGGAGGCCCGCACGTGGCTGGCGCAGCGGATCACGGCCCTGCGCGACCAGCCGGACAGGTGGTTCGAGCGGGTCCCGGCGGTGGTGGGCCGCGAGGCCTCCGCCACGCCCACGACCCCGGGCCTGGTGGTCAGCGCCGCCCACGCCCAGGTCTCGACCACGGGCGCCGCGCAGGACCTGGTCGACGGCTGGTGCCGGCGGCGAGCGCTCCAGGACCTCGTCGCCGACCAGGACGCGCTGCGCCGCACGATCGCCGCCGCGGTCGACACGGTGGCCGTGCGGACGGCGCGGGTGGTGATCACCCAGAGCGGTGACGCGCCGGCCCCGGACGTCGAGAGGTGGGAGGCCGCGCTCACCGGGTCGGACGACGGCCCGACGGCGGTGCGGCCGCCGCTGGTGAGCGGCCCGGTGCTGATCCCGTCCGGGGGCGGTGACCTCGTCGTCGCCACCGCGTACGACCTGGCGCAACCCGGCGGTGGGGACGGCGCGGCGGCACTGGTCACCGCCGCCGTGCTCAACCGGCGGCTGCGCGACGCCCTGCGCCGGATCGGCGCGCACGGCAGCAAGGTCGCGTTCTCGCTCCGCACCGGCGTCCTCACCACGACCTGCGTCGGCGGCGCGGACGCCGCGGCGGCGTTGGCGCTCACCCGAGCCGCGCTCACCGGGCTCGGCGGCGACCCGCCGTCCGAACGGGAGGTCGCCGCCGCGCACACCGCGGCGACGACCGCGCTCCACCCGCTCACCTCCGTGGACACCCTGGCCGCCGACGTGCTCGCCGACCGGGAGTCCGGGTTCGGGCGCCGTCGCGGGCGGGCGCACGACGCGATCGCCTCCGTGCGCGCCGCCGACGTGCTCCGCTGCGCCGATCACCTCGTCCGTCGGGCGCCGGCGGTCGGCGCCACCGCCTCGCCCGAGGCGCTGGACCACCTCCGCGAGAGCAGTCGGCGCTGACCGGAACGAAGACCTCCCGAGACACAGGAGATGCCATGCCGACCAACCTGACCCCGCCGACCCCGCTCTCCACCGAGCGGTCCGCGCACCCGTTGATCCCGGTGCTGCCGCCGTTGCGGCCGAACACCGGCGGTGCGGCCGCCGCGGAGCGCCTGTTCGGCCTCGACGAGGTCGGCGGCGACTTCGTCCTGTACGTGTCGATCCCCTTCTGCCGGGTCCGCTGCCACGCCTGCCCGTTCTTCATCGAGCTGCTGTCGGAGAACGACCCCCGTGCCCGGGAGGCCCGGTACGTCGAGGCCCTCGTCGCGGACATCCAGCGGTGGGGGCGGCGTCGCCGCTGGCAGACCGGCAGGTTGCGCGCGGTGTACATCGGAGGCGGCACCGGGTCCGTGCTCACCACCGCCAACCTCGAACGGGTGGTGGACGCGATCACCACCAGCTTCCCGCTGGCCGAGGGCTGCGAGCTGACGTTGGAGGGCAACGCCAGGGACTTCACCGAGGACAAGGTGGAGTACGTCGCCGGATCGCCGATCAACAGGGTCAGCCTCGGCGTGCAGTCGTTCCACGAGGACGTCCTCCGCGTGATCGGCTCGCCCCACGCGGCGGAGCAGAGCGCGCGGGTGATCAACCGGCTCAACCGCCTGGGGCACACCAACATCCAGCTCGACATGATGTACAACCTGCCCTCGCACACCCGCGAGGTGTGGCAGAGCGACCTGCGGCGCCTGGCGGAGCTGGAGGTGCAGCACTTCACGATCTACGAGTACCGGGTCCACCACGGCAGCCCGCAGCACAACTTCATCAAGCGGGGGAAGGTGCCCGCGCCGCTGCCCTCCGGCGCGGAGCAGGTCCGCGCCATGTACGACGACGTCGTGGAGGCCGCGCGCAAGTCCGGCTTCGACATGTACATGATCGACTACTTCGCCCGGCCCGGCTACGAGAGCCGGTACAACACGTGGATGTACCAGAAGGACGACGTCGACGTCCTCGCGATCGGGCCGGGTGCGTACGGGTACGTCAACCGCCGCCGCTACCTGGCGCACCGGGACGTCGAGGGCTACATCGCCACCGTCGGCCGCGGCGAGCACGCGGTGGACTCGGTCGCCGACGAGCTGACCGGACAGGAGCGCCGGGAGCGCTACGTCGTGGGCCGGCTGATGTTCCACTCGATCGACCTGGCCGACTACCGGCGCAGCTTCGGCACGTCGTTCGTGGACGACTTCGGCGCGCTGGCGGGTCAGGTCGTCGACGCCGGGCTCGCCACGCTCGACGAGCGCGAGTTGCGCCTCACCGAGTCCGGTGTGGGCTGGCACCGGCATCGGATCGCGTACGGACGGGTGGCGCCCGGGGTCAGCCGGGTGACCACGTCGTCGTGAACGGGCTCCGCGCGGACCGCCCGTGGCCGGCGACTTCGGAACGTGGAGGTCCGGCGGGGAGGTGCCGGGCGATCCTCCTTTGTGGATGTCCGGCGGGCCGCGGTCAGCCCCGGCCGTTCGCGGCCACCGGTTCGTCGAGGGCGTGGAACGCGCGGTGGAAGTAGACGGTCGGCGGGTGGCCGTTCGCCCGGGTCCCGGTGACGCGGCCGACGAGGATGGTGTGGTCGCCGCCGTCGTGCCGGGCGAACGCGTCGCAGTGCAGGATCGCCGCCGCGTCGGAGAACACGGGGTTGCCGCGCGGGTCGGGCTCGAAGTCGCCGCCCTCGAACTTGTCGACGCCGCTGGTGCCGAACCGGCGGGCCAGGTCGCTGCGGTGGGCCGGGACGACGTGGACCACCCACGACTCGGCCGTCAGGAACGCCCCGTGGCACGACGCGGTCTTGGCCAGGCACACGAGCACGAGCGGCGGGTCGATCGACAGCGAGCAGAACGAGGTGGCGGTGAAGCCCCACCAGCGGCCGTCCGGGTCGCCTGTCGTCACGATCGTCACCCCGCTGGGGAACGCCGCCAGCGCGTGCCGGAACCGCACCGCGTCGGCCGGCGTCCCATCCGCGAGGCTGTCCGCCACCGCGCCCTCCATTCGCCTGGGGACAATTGTCGATCCTATTTGGCCGGCGGTGGCCGGGTCAGTGCCACAGCGGGGATTAGGGGGTGGTTCATCCGGCGCCCGGTTCATCACGACGGATTTCGCAAGAATGTGTCCACTTACCGTCCACTTGGGTTTGTCGACCTCTACGGACCGTGATTGACCATGCACGGGCAGGTTGCGTCGCCGGTGGTGGCGGGTCGGCCGCGCGATCGGTCGCACATTTCTTCCCGATCCGATCGGCCGATCGGGCGCTTGAACCCCAGTCCTGCCCACTAGGGGTAGCCGGGCACGGCACCGCGGTCTGAGAGTCCACTGACGACGGTGCTAGGGGTTTCACCACTGGGGGAAGGAACGCTTGGGTGGTATTCGTCGACCACAACGACGCACTGGGCACCTTGAACGCCTTGCTCGCCAAGACCTCGGTCGGCGGCGGCCAGCTCGCGCTGATCAGCGGCGGCCTGGCCACGGGCAAGACGTCCCTGCTGCACGAGTTCACCCGCCAGGCGTCCGAGTCGGGCGCGGTGTCGCTGATGGCGGTCGGCTCGGCCGCGGAGAGCAAGCTCCAGCTGGCCGTCATGGAACAGCTCTTCCGCGTGGTGGAACTGCCGGACGACCTCGCCGAACGCCTGCTCGAACCGCTCGCCGCGGTCGCGGCCACGGTGGACGAGGGCGACCACGACATCGGCGCCGGCCGGTACGCCGAACCCGGCCTGGTGCGGGCCGCGCGCGAGGTCTGCGGCGCGCTGCTCGAGCTGTCGCGGGAACGACCCGTCGTCATCGGCATCGACGACGTGCAGTTCGTCGACAGCACCTCCCTGCAGCTCCTGCTGTACCTGTGGCGCCGGCTGAGCTCGGCGCGCGTCATGCTGGTCGTCAGCGAGTGGGCGACGCCGGAGTCCACCTTGCCGAGGTTCCACGCGGAGCTGTTCCGGCAGCCCCACCGCCGGCTGCGGCTCGGCCCGCTGGACGTGCGCGGCGTCGTGCGGCACGCGTCGCGGTTCCTGCCGGAGGACGAGGCCAAGCGCGTCGCGCCGGACGTGCACCGGTCGAGCGCGGGCAACCCGTTGCTGGTCGCCGTGCTGGTCCAGGAGCACCTCGCCGCGTCGCGCGAGGGCGGGCACGGCGCGCCGGGCGACCTGCTCGGCCCGGAGGTCGTCGCCGCCCTGCACCGCTGGGGCACCCCGCTGCTGGAGACGGCCTGCGGGCTCGCCGTGCTCTGCGCCAAGGCCAGTCCCAACGACGTCGCGCGGCTGGTCGGGCTGCCGTTGCCGGAGGTGCGGCGGGCGTTGGAGCTGCTGGTGTCCGCCGGCCTGATGGAGGGGTGCGGGCTGCGGCACCCCGCGGTGGCCAAGGCGTTGCTCGACAGCCTGCCCCGGACGCGGCGCACCCGGTTGCACGCCGACGCCGCGGACCTGCTGCGCCAGGTCGGCGCGCCCGCGGTCGAGGTGGCCGACCACCTGCTGGAGGCGGCCGGTCCGCACGCGGACTGGGTGGTGGACGTGCTGCGCGAGGCGGCGGACGTGGCGTTGGCGGGCGACCGCGTGGAGACCGCCGTGCGCTACCTCGAACTGGCGCTGGACACGTGTACGGACCCTGGGCAGCGCGTGTCGTTGGCCGTCGCCGTGGTGCGGGCGTCGTGGCGGGTCCGCCCGTCGCGGGCGGGGGTGGCGCGCCAGCTGGTGCGCACCGCCGCGGCCGAGGGCGAGCTGTCCGACCGGGACGGCCTCGCCACGCTCCGCGAGGCGTTGTGGCACGGCGACACGACGCTCGCGCTGGGGATAATGGACTCCTTGGCGGGGGCGGACCGCGAGGTCGACACGCAGTTGGTCGTGGAGGCGCGGCTGGTCTACCTGTGGGTGCACGGCGCGCACCGGGAACGGGTGCGCGACCTGGGGCCCGCGCACCAGCGCGCCGCGGACAACCCGTGGACGAGGGCGGCGAGCCTGCTCGGCAACGTGTGGACGCAGGGCGTCTCCGAGGCGTTGACGGTGACCGCCGAGCACCTCCTGCACAGCAGTCGGCTCGGCGACGCGACGTTGGAGACGATGGGCACGGCGCTGATCGCGCTCGGGCACGGCAACCGGGCGGAGAAGGCCGCGGCGTGGTGCGACCGGCTCGTGGAGGAGGCCGCGCGGCGCGGCGCCACGGCGTGGCAGGCGTACCTCAGCGACGTCCGGGCGCGTCTCGCGCTGCTGATGGGCGACCTCGCGGACGCGGTCGCGTCCGCGGAGTCGGCGCTGGAGCTGATGCCGCCCGCCGACTGGGGCGTGTGCGTCGGTTCGCCGTTGGGGACGCTCGCGCTCGCGCAGGTGGCGTCCGGGCGGCTCGACGCGGCCGAGGAGACGTTGCGCCGGCCGACGCCCGACGCGATGGCGGGCACGTCGCACGGGCTGTGGTTCCTGCGCGCCCGCGGGCTGCACCACCTCGCAAGTGACCGGGTGCTGGCGGCGGTCGGCGACCTCCAGGAGTGCGGCGCGATGGCGCGGGAACGGGGCGCCGACGTGCCGGCCCTGCTGCCGTGGCGCACGGACCTGGCCGAGGCGCACCTGCGGCTCGGCGACCCGCTGACCGCGCGCGACCTGGTCCGGCACCAGCTCGAACGGGTGAGCGGCACCGATCGCCGCACGACCGGCCTGTCGCTGCGCGTGCTCGCCGGGTGCGGTGAGGTGGCGAAGCGGCCGGCGCTGCTCGCGCAGGCCGTGGACGCGTTGCAGCAGGCGGGGGACCGGTTCGAGCTGTCGCGCGCGTTGCAGGACCTGAGCCGGGCGCACCACGAGCTGGGCGACGTGGACCGGGCGCGGGTGTTCGCCCGCCGCGCCGCGCACGAGGCCAAGGAGTGCCGGGCCGGCCTGCCCGCGCAGGCGGAGGTGCTCGTCGGCGCCGAGCCGGGCGGGCCGCCGGGCGAGGCCGCCGGCCGGGGTCCGACGCCGTCCACCGCCGCGGTGCTCAGCGACGCCGAGATCAGGGTGGCGCAGCTGGCCGGGCTCGGGCACACCAATCGCGAGATCGGGCGACGGCTCTACATCACGGTGAGCACGGTCGAGCAGCACCTGACCCGCGTCTACCGGAAGCTGGGCGTGACCAGCCGCAGCGAGCTGCCCGCGGTGCTGGTGCGGCACGACATCCCGCCGGCGTAGGGCCGCGCCGGGCAGGGGGCGGCGCGCGGTCGCGGGCAGGCGGGTCGGTCGGTCCGGTGGGTTGTCGGCGGGTCGCGCCGGGCCGGTTGCGGGTACAGGTGCGGGTCCGGTTGCGCCGGGTGCGGGTGCGGGTCCGGTTGCGGGTCGGCGCGTGGGCGGGTGGGGCGTCCGGTCCGGTGCGGTGGTCGTGGTCGGGCGGGGTCGGGCCGCGGTGGGGTCGGGCTGCCCCGGCGTGGTCGCGGGCACCCCGTCAGGTCGGCCGGGCGAGGTGCCGGCGGAGCGAGGCCAGCACGGCGGGCGCGTGGTCGTTGAGGTAGAAGTGGCCGCCCGCGAACACCTCCAGGTCGAAGCCGCCGGTGGTGTGCTCGGCCCACGCGCGGGCCTCGTCGAGCGTCACCTCGGGGTCCTCGTCGCCGGTCAGGGCGCGCACCGGGCAGGCCAGCCGGGCGCCCGGCCGGCCGCGGTAGGTCTCGGCGGCGCGGTAGTCCGCCCGCACGGCGGGGAGCACGGCGCGCAGCATCTCGGGGTCGGCGAGCACGGTCGAGTCCGTCCCGCTCATCCGGGCCAGGTTGGCCGCGAGCTGGTCGTCGTCCAACAGGTGCACGTGCTCGTCACGCCACCGGCTGGGTGCACGCCTGCCCGACGCGAACAGGCCGAGCAGCCGCACGCCCGACTCCTCCAGCCGGCACCCGACCTCGAAGCCCAGGGACGCGCCGAGGCTGTGGCCGAACAGCAGCAGCGGCCGGTCGGTCCAGGCGGCCAGCTCCTCGGCGACCAGGTCGGCGAGGCGGTGCACGTCGTCCACGCACGCCTCGGACCGCCGGTCCTGGCGGCCGGGGTACTGCACGGCCAGCACTTCCACGTCGGGGGAGAGGGCGCGCGAGGTGGAGAAGTAGTACGACGCCGACCCGCCGGCGTGCGGGAAGCACACCAGGCGGACGGGTGCGTCCGGCGAGGGGTGGAAACGCCTGATCCAGGCGCCGGCAACGGGCGGTGCGGTCAACGGTCGGTCCTTTTCGCGGGTTGAGGTATCGGTGGTGGGCGCGAGGTCGGCGCGTCTGGGCGGGTTGAGGTTTCGGTGGTGAGCGCGGGGGCCGCGCGCCGGGTTCGTGGTCCGCGTGCCGGCCGGTCAGCGCGAGGTCCACGCGCCGGGCACGCGGTGGCTCGGCGCGCTGGTCCAGCCGGGGCTCGTCGTCGGGGGACGGGACGGTCCGGGGTTGCCGGAGGTGGCGGCGACCAGCGCCAGCACGACCGCGACCAGCTCGTCGTCGCTCGGCCGTCCCTTGAGGACGCGCAGCAGCGGTGCGCTCATCGGCTCACACCGGCTGGTTGCCGTGCTTGCGCGACGGCAGCTTGGCCTGTTTGGCCCGCAGCACGGCGAGCGCGTCGATGACGGTCGACCGGGTCGCGGCGGGGTCGATCACGTCGTCCACCAGCCCGCGCTCGGCGGCGTAGTAGGGGTGCACCAGCTCGGCCTGGTACTGCTTGATGCGCTGGGCCCGCGCCGCCGCCGGGTCGGGCGCGGCGGCGATCTCGCGGCGGAACACGACGTTCGCCGCGCCCTCCGCGCCCATGACCGCGATCTCGTTGGTGGGCCAGGCGAAGGACAGGTCGCAGCCGATCGACCTGGAGTCCATCACGATGTACGCGCCGCCGTAGGCCTTGCGCAGGATCACCTGCACCCGCGGCACGGTGGCGTTGCAGTAGGCGTAGAGCAGCTTGGCGCCGTGCCGGATGATGCCGCCGTGCTCCTGCTCGCGGCCCGGCAGGAAGCCCGGCACGTCGACCAGCGTCACCAGCGGGATGCTGAACGCGTCGCAGGTCTGCACGAACCGCGCCGCCTTCTCCGAGGCGTTGATGTCGAGCGCGCCGGCGAGCACCGAGGGCTGGTTGGCGACGATGCCGACGACGTGGCCGCCCATCCGGGCCAGCCCGCACAGGATGTTGCGCGCCCAGCGCTCGTGCACCTCGAAGAAGTCGCCGTCGTCGACGATCTCCTCGACCACCGCACGCATGTCGTAGCCGAGGTTGGGGCTCGCGGGCACCAGGTCGAGCAGCACGTCGTTGCGTCGGTCCGACGGGTCGTCGGTGGGCGCGGCGGGCGGCAGCTCCCGGTTGTTGGAGGGCAGCAGCGACAGCAGGTGGCGGACGTCGGCCAGGCACTCGGCCTCGTCCTCGTAGGTGAACGCGGCAGCGCCGGACGTGCTGCCGTGCACGTCCGCGCCGCCGAGGTCGTCGTGGGTGATGCGCTCGCCGGTGACGGCCTCCACCACGTCCGGCCCGGTGATGTACATCTGCGAGATCCCGCGCACCATGAACACGAAGTCGGTCAACGCGGGCGAGTACGTCGCACCGCCCGCGCACGGCCCGAGCATGACGCTGATCTGGGGGATCACCCCGGACGCGCGCACGTTGCGGCTGAAGATGCCGCCGTAGCCCGCCAGCGCGGTGACGCCCTCCTGGATGCGGGCGCCCGCACCGTCGCTCAGGCACACCAGCGGCGCGCCTGCGGCCTCGGCGAGGTCCATCACCTTGTGGATCTTCTCCGCGTGCGCCTCGCCCAGCGAGCCGCCGAAGATGCGGAAGTCGTGGGCGTAGACGAAGACCGTGCGCCCGTCGACCTCGCCCCAGCCGGTGACCACGCCGTCGGTGTGCGGACGGCGGTCCTCCAGGCCGAAGCCGGTCGCGCGGTGCCGGCGGAACTGCTCGACCTCGCGGAACGTGCCGGGGTCGAGGAGCAGGTCGAGCCTTTCCCGGACGGTGAGCTTCCCGCGCGCGTGCTGTTGTTCCGAGGCGCGGGGCGACGGGCCCCTTTCCGCGGACTCCCGCACGGCCGCCAACTCCTCCGCCCGCGCCCGCATGTCGACGAGTCGCGGGCGCTCTGGCGCTGTCGTCATGGGTCGCACTCCACGGGGTCGGCTCGGACCGGGACGATTTCATTGAAGTGTCCGGCGACGAATTGGGCCATGCCGGCGGTCCCCTAAGTGTCGGTGGTGCCCCCTAGTCGTTAAGGGGCCCACCGACTGTTAGGGGGTCCGTCCTCTGGTGCGGCGCCCGCGCGCGCGGTTTGACTGATGCGGAAATCGACCGCGCAAAGGTGAGGTGTGTGATGCTGTCATTCAGCGAGTCCGCGACGATCGAGGCCGAGCCGGAGTACCTCTGGCAGGTCGCCTCGGACCTGAAGGCGTGGCAGGACTGGGACCCGCACGTGGAGAAGCTGGGCTTCGAGGGCCGGTTCGAGGTCGGCGCCTCCGGCTGGACCAAGCCCCGCGGCGGCCCCCGCGGCAACTTCACCATCACCGCGATCGAGGACGGCCGCAGCTACTCGACCGAGTCGCCGATGCCGATGGGGAAGATGCTGATCAACACGATCTTCGAGCCGGTGGGCGAGGGCAAGGTCAAGGTCACCCGCGAGGTGGAGCTGAGCGGCGCGTTCGTCCCCGTGTTCAAGAAGCTGTTCCTCAAGGGCATGCGCGCCGACATGCACGAGACGTTCGCCGCGCTGGAGGCGGAAGCGCGCCGCCGCGCCGCCGCCCAGGCCTGAGCCGCGCCCACTGCCGGGCAGACGCGGGAGGACCGTGATGACGCACGCAGTCGTGCTCGGTGGCGGCATGGCCGGCATGCTCGCCGCCGCCGCGCTCGCCGAGCACGTGGACCGGGTGACCGTCGTGGAGAGCGACCGGTTCCCCGACGCGCCGCTACCCCGCAAGGGGTTGCCGCAGGGGCACCACTTCCACATGTTCATGGGCGGCGGGGTCGACGCGCTCGACGAGCTGCTGCCCGGCACCAGCGACCTGCTCTACGCGGCGGGCGCGCACCGCAGGCGCATGGGCGACGAGTTCCTCGGCGTCTCGATGCACGGCTGGTCGCGGCCGTACGACGGGCGCGCCTACGTGCTCGCGGCCAGCCGCCACCTGCTCGACCACGTGGTGCGCGGGCGGGTGCTGGGCCACCCGGCGATCGACGTGGTCGAGGGGACCAAGGCGGTCGGCCTGATCGGTGACGCGGCGCGGGTCACCGGCGTGCGGCTGGAGAGCCGGGCCGACCAGGACGCCGACCGGCCCGAGCGCACGCTGGCCGCGGACGTCGTGGTGGACGCGACCGGTCGCGGGTCGCGCGCGCCGGTGTGGCTGGAGTCCTTGGGCCTGCCCAAGGTCGCCGAGGACCTCCAGGACGCCGGCTTCGCCTACGCCGGGCGCACCTACGAGGCGCCGGCGGCGCTGGCCGACGGCTTCCCGGCGATCCTCGTGCAGGCCGACTCGGGCACCGGCCGTCCCGGTCGCGGCGCGGGCCTGCTGCCGAACGAGGACGGCAAGTGGATCGTGTCGATGATCGGCACGAAGGGCGCGCAGCCGCCCACCGACGAGGAGGGCTACCTCGCGTTCGCGCGGAGCCTGCAGGACCCGCTGGTGGCCGAGCTCATGGCGGCGGCACGCCCGCTCACCGAGATCCGCGCCTACCGGGGCCTGGTCAACCGGCAGCGGCACTTCGAGAAGCTGCCCGTGCCGGAGGGGTTCCTCGTGGTCGGCGACGCGGCCACGATCCTCAACCCGAACTACGCCACCGGCATGTCGATGGCCGCGTTCCAGGCGCTAGCGCTGCGCGCCGAGCTGGTCAAGCGGGGTCTCGCCGACGGGTTCACCCGCCGGGTGCAGACCGCGGTGGCGAAGTCGGTGGTCGGGTCGTGGCAGGCCGCGACGTTCAACGACAGCCTGTTCCCCGGCGCCGAGTCGACCATGAAGGTGCGCGGCGGCAAGGGGCAGCAGCGGTTCATCGCCCGCTGGAACCGCGTGTCCGCGGAGAACCCGGCGGTGGCGCGGGCCACGTTCGAGGTGGCGTCGTTCCTGGCGCCGCGGCGCTCGATGATGACGTTGCCGCTGCTGTTCACGGTGCTGCGCGGACCGCGGCACCCCGAGATGGCGCTCGCGGACGCGATCGAGCGGTACCCGGCGTTCCGGGAGCCGCTGTCCCGGATCGGATCCGTGATCCCGCCGGGCTGACCGGCGCCCGACCCGCCCGCGCGGTCCGCGCCGACCCCGATCCGCCGGCGCGGACCGCGCCGCGTGAATAAGAGCCGCGCGGGACGACTAAGGGTTGTGGTCAGGGGGTGGGGAAAACGTAGCGTCGGTCGACGTTGGGGCGAAAGCTGACCAGGGGAGTGCCTGCGGTGGGCGACGACGAAAAGCTTCTCGGCTATCTCAGAAGGGCCACCCAGGACTTGCGGGAGGCGCGTCGGCGCATAACCGAACTGGAGAATTCCGGTTCGACTTCGACCGAGCCCATTGCCGTGGTGGCGATGGCGTGCCGCTATCCGGGCGGGGTGGCCTCGCCCGAGGACCTGTGGCGGCTGGTCGACGACGGCGCGGACGCCATCACGGAGTTCCCCGGCGACCGCGGCTGGGACGTGGACGGGATCTACGACCCCGAGCCGGGCCGGCCGGGCAAGTCCTACGCCCGCACGGGCGGCTTCCTGCACGACGTCGCCGGGTTCGACCCCGCGTTCTTCGGGATCAGCCCCAACGAGGCGCTCTACATGGATCCCCAGCAGCGGCTGCTGCTGGAGGTGTCGTGGGAGGCGTTCGAGCGGGCGGGCCTCGACCCCAGGTCCCTCAAGGGCAGCCCGACCGGCGTCTTCACCGGGATGATGTACCACGACTACCCGGAGGCCCACAGCAACGGTTCGGTCGCCTCCGGCCGGGTGTCGTACGTGTTCGGCTTCGAAGGGCCGTGCGTCACCGTGGACACGGCCTGCTCGTCGTCCCTGGTGGCGGTGCACCTGGCCGTGCAGTCGCTGCGGACGGGCGAGAGCTCGCTCGCGCTGGCGGGCGGCGTCGCCGTGATGGCCACGACCGACACGTTCGTGGAGTTCAGCAAGCAGCGCGCGTTGTCGCCGGACGGCCGGTGCCGGTCGTTCGCCGCCGCGGCCGACGGCACCGGGTGGGGCGAGGGCGCGGGCGTGGTGCTGCTGGAGCGCCTGTCCGACGCCCGGCGCAACGGCCACCGGGTGCTCGCGGTGATCCGCGGCAGCGCCACCAACCAGGACGGCGCGAGCAGCGGCCTCACCGCGCCGAACGGCCCGTCGCAGCAGCGGTTGATCCGCCGCGCCCTCAAGGACGCGGGACTGGGGCCCGCCGACGTGGACGCGGTCGAGGCGCACGGCACCGGCACCCGGCTCGGCGACCCGATCGAGGCGCAGGCGCTGCTGGCCACCTACGGGCAGGACCGGCCGGCGGACCGACCGCTGTGGCTGGGCTCGCTCAAGTCGAACATCGGGCACACCCAGTCGGCCGCCGCGGTCGGCGGGATCATCAAGATGGTCATGGCGCTGCGGCACGGCGTGCTGCCGAAGACGCTGCACGTGGACGAGCCGACGCCGAACGTGGACTGGGCGGCGGGTGACGTCCGGCTGCTCACCGAGGCCCGCGAGTGGCCCGCGTCCGACCGGCCGCGCCGGGCCGGTGTCTCGTCGTTCGGGGTGAGCGGCACCAACGCGCACGTGATCCTGGAAGAGGCGGAGCCGCAGGACGTGCCGCCGGTCGAGGACGGCGCGGGCGTCGGTGTGACGCCGTGGCCGCTGTCCACGCGCACCGCGGAGGCGTTGCCCGGTCAGGCGGCGCGGCTGCTGGCGGCCGTGCGCGACCTCCCGGTGGGTGCGGTGGGGCGTTCGCTGGCGACGACCCGTGCCGCGTTGGAGCACCGGGCCGTGGTGCTGGGCGCGGACCGTCCGCAGTTGGTGGCGGGGCTGGACGCGCTGGCCGCCGGTCGTCCCGCGGCCGGCGGTCCGGTGGTCGTGAGCGGTGTGGCGCACGAAGAGCCGGGTGTCGTCTTCGTGTTCCCCGGGCAGGGTTCGCAGTGGGCGGGCATGGCGGTGGAGCTGCTGGACACCGCGCCGGTGTTCGCCGACAGCCTGACCCGGTGCGCCGAAGCGCTCGAACCGTTCGTGGACTGGCGGTTGACCGACGTGCTGCGCGGTGCGCCCGGCGCGCCGTCGCTGGAGGCCGTGGACGTCGTGCAGCCCGCGTTGTGGGCGGTGATGGTGTCGCTCGCGGCGTTGTGGCGCTCGTGCGGCGTGGAGCCGGCCGCGGTGGTCGGTCACTCGCAGGGCGAGATCGCGGCGGCGTGCGTGGCCGGCGCACTGTCCCTTGAGGACGGTGCACGGGTGGTCGCGCTGCGCAGCGCCGTCATCGCCGGTGAGCTGGCGGGCAAGGGCGGCATGATGTCCGTGCCGCTGCCGCGTGCGCGCGCGCAGGAGTGGGTGGACCGCTGGGACGGGCGGTTGTCGCTCGCCGCGGTCAACGGCCCGGGTTCGGTGGTGGTGTGCGGCGAGTCCGCCGCGTTGGACGAGATGTTCGCCGAGCTGGCCGAGGCGGGGGTCGAGGGCCGCCGCATCCCGGTGGACTACGCCTCGCACTCGCACTACGTCGAGGCGGTCGAGGGCCGGTTGCTGGACGTGCTCGCGCCGGTCCGGCCGCGATCGTCCACAGTGGCCTTCTACTCGACGGTGACGGGCGGGAAGCTCGACGACACGGCGGTGCTGGACGCGCGCTACTGGTACGCGAACCTGCGTCGGACGGTCGGTTTCGAGCAGGCGACCCGCGCGTTGCTGGAGGACGGCTACGGCCTGTTCGTGGAGTGCAGCCCGCACCCGGTGCTCCAGGTCGGTCTGCAGGAGACCGTGGAGGACTCGGGCGAGCCGGCGGTGACGGTCGGTTCGCTGCGCCGCGACCACGGTGGCCTGGACCGGTTCGCGCTGTCGTTGGCGACGGCGTACGTGCACGGCGCGCCCGTCGACTGGACCGGGTTCCACCCCGGCTCGGGGACGGTGGAGCTGCCGACGTACGCGTTCCACCGGGACCGGTTCTGGCTGGAGCCGGTGGCGACGGAGGCCGACCTGCCCGCCGTGGGCCAGGACCGGGTGGACCACCCGCTGCTCGGCGCGGCGGTCGAGCTGCCGGACGGCGGCGGGCACGTGTTCACCGGCCGGTTGTCGGTGCGGACGCACCCGTGGCTGGCCGATCACGACGCGTTGGGCGCGGTGCTGCTGCCGGGCACGGCGCTCCTGGAGATGGCGATCCGGGCTGGTGACCACGTCGGGTGCGACCTGCTGGCCGAGCTGACGTTGCAGGAGCCGTTGGTGCTGCCGGCCGACGGGGACGTGCGGGTGCAGCTGGTCGTCGGGGTGGCCGACGAGTACGGGGCGCGGTCGGTCGCCGTGCACTCGCGGCGGGAGGGTGACGACGCGTGGGTGTGCAACGCGGTCGGCGCGCTCGCGGAGTCCGCGGCCCGCGCGCCTTCGATGGACCTGGCCTCCGAGTGGCCGCCTGCCGGTGCGACCGAGGTGGACGTGACCGGGGCTTACGAGGCTCTGCTGGCTCGTGGGTATGCCTACGGGCCGGTGTTCCAGGGGTTGCGGGCCGTGTGGGTGCGGGGCGAGGAGGTGTTCGCCGAGGCCGTGCTGCCGGAGCGGGCGCGGGGTGACGCGGACCGGTTCGGGCTGCACCCGGCGGTGCTGGACGCGGCCCTGCACGCGGCGCTGGTGACGGCGGACGAGGGCGGCGCGACGGCGCTGCCGTTCGCGTGGACCGGGGTGACGTTGCACGCGACCGGCGCCACCGCGCTGCGGGTGCGGTTGGCGGGGTCCGGGGTGGAGGTGGCGGACTCGGCCGGGCGGCCCGTGCTGTCGGTGGACGAGCTGGTGATCCGGGAGGTGTCGGCCGAGCAGGTGAACGCGCGGTCGGGCCGGCGGGACACGCCTTATCGGGTGGAGTGGACGCCGCTCGCCGCGGTTGCCGGTGGGGTGGACGGTGCGTGGCTGGAGGTCGACGGCTGGTGGGAGGACGGTCTCGCCGCCTTCGAGGGTGATGAGGTGCCCGAGGTCGTCGTGTGGCGGGTGCCCGAGCCGGCCGGTGACGGGCTGGTCGGTGTCGCGCCGGCTGCTGGCGCGGCGGTCGGGCCTGCCGGTGGTGGGGCTGGGGTGCCCGGCGCCGTGCACGAGGTGGTGCAGCGGACTGTTCGGGTGTTGCGGGAGTGGGTGGGTGAGCCTCGGTTGGCGTCCTCCCGTCTCGTCGTCGTCACCGGTGACGCGACCGGGTTGGGCGTGGCGCCCGTGTGGGGCGCGGTGCGGGCGGCGCAGGCGGAGAACCCCGCGGCGTTCGTGCTCGTGGAGACCGACGGGCTCGCGGAGTCGGAGGCGGTGCTCGCCGCGGCTATAGCCAGTGGGGAGCCCGAGGTCGCGGTGCGGGAAGGCGTCCTGGCCACGCCCCGGTTGGTGGCGGTTGAAGGCGGTGGTGACGCGCCGGGGTTCGACCCCGAGGGCACCGTGCTGATCACGGGCGGCACGACGGGGCTCGGCGCGCGGGTCGCCCGCCGGCTCGTGGCCGGGCACGGCGTGCGGCACCTCCTGCTGGCCGGCCGGCGCGGTCCGGACACGCCCGGCGTCGACGCGTTGGTGGCCGAGCTGACGGAGGCGGGCGCCCACGTCTCGGTGGCCCGGTGCGACTTCGCCGACCGTGACGCGGTCGCGGCACTGGTGGGCTCGGTGCCGGCGGCGCACCCGCTGACGGCGGTCGTCCACGCGGCCGGCGTGCTCGACGACGGTGTGCTCGCGGCCCAGACGCCGGACCGGGTGGAGCGGGTGCTGCGGCCCAAGGTCGACGCCGCGTGGCACCTGCACGAGGTGACCGCGGGACTCGACCTGGCGGCGTTCGTCCTGTTCTCCTCGCTCGCCGCGACGCTCGGCGGCCCCGGCCAGGCCAACTACGCCGCGGCGAACGCGTTCCTGGACGCCCTGGCGGCCCATCGGCACGCCGCAGGGCTGGCCGCCTCGTCGTTCGCCTGGGGTCTGTGGACCGGGACGGGCATGGGCGAGTCGCTCGCCGACGCGGACGTGCGGCGGCTGGCGGAACTCGGCCTGCCGCCGCTGGACGTGGACGCGGGACTGGCGTTGTTCGACGCGGCGCTGCGGACCGACGAGGCGCACGTCGCGCTGATGCGGGTGGACCGCGCCGCACTGCGGGCACGGGCCGTCCGGCACGAGGCGCCGCCGATGCTGCGCGACCTGGCCCGGGTGCCCGTCCGGCAGAGCGTGGGCGAGACCTCCGCCGCCGAACGGCTGGCCGCGCTCGGCGACGAGGAACGCGCCCGCGTGCTGCTCGGCGAGGTGCGCGCCGCCGCGGCCGAGGTGCTCGGTCACGACGGCGCGGCGTCGGTCGACCCGGACCGGGTGTTCCGCGACCTCGGGTTCGACTCCCTCTCGTCGCTGAACCTGCGCAACCGGCTCAACGCGGTGACCGGGCTGCGGCTGCCCGCCACGCTGGTGTTCGACCACCCGACGTGCCGGGCCGTGGCCGCCTACCTCGACGAGCTGCTCGGCGCACGGGTGGCGGCCCGCGCGGAGGTCGTGGAACGGCGGGTGGACGACGACCCGATCGCGATCGTCGCGATGGCCTGCCGGCTGCCCGGTGGCGTGGCGTCGCCGGAGGACCTGTGGCGGGTGGTGGCGGACGGCGTCGACGTGATCTCCGACCTGCCCGCCAACCGCGGGTGGGACCTCGACGGCGGGTTCGACGCCCAACCGGGCGTGCCCGGCAAGCACTACGCCCGCGCCGGCGGGTACCTGCACGACGCGGGGCGGTTCGACGCCGGGTTCTTCGGCATCAGCCCGGCGGAGGCGCTGACCATGGACCCGCAGGAGCGCCTGCTGCTGGAGGTGTCGTGGGAGGCGTTCGAACGCGCGGGCATCGACCCGTTGTCGTTGCGCGGCAGCGACACCGCCGTGTTCGCGGGCGTCATGTACCACGACTACCCGCTCAACAGCGCCTCGGGCGCGATCGCGTCCGGCCGGATCGCCTACACCTACGGCTTCGAGGGCCCGGCGGTCACCATCGACACGGCGTGCTCGTCGTCGCTGGTGGCGCTGCACCTGGCCGTGCAGGCGCTGCGGGCCGGTGAGTGCTCGTTGGCGCTGGCGGGCGGTGCGACCGTGATGGCGACGACGGAGACGTTGGTCGACTTCAGCATGCAGGGCGGCCTGTCCGCCGACGGCCGGTGCCGCTCCTACGGCGCGGGCGCGGACGGCACCGGGTTCTCCGAGGGCGTCGGGCTGCTGCTGGTGGAGCGCTTGTCGGACGCGCGGCGCAACGGGCACCCGGTGCTGGCGGTGGTGCGCGGGTCGGCGGTCAACCAGGACGGCGCGTCCAACGGGTTGACCGCGCCGAGCGGCCCGTCGCAGGAACGGGTGATCCGGCGCGCGCTGGCGAGTGCCGGTCTGTCCACTTCGGACGTGGATGTGGTCGAGGGCCACGGCACGGGCACCTCGCTGGGTGACCCGATCGAGGCGCAGGCGTTGCTCGCCACCTACGGCCAGGGCCGCACCGGAGACCCGCTGTGGCTGGGGTCGGTCAAGTCGAACCTCGGGCACACCCAGGCCGCGGCCGGCGTCACCGGGGTGATCAAGGCCGTGGAGGCGATGCGGCGCGGTGTGGTGCCGCCGACCCTGCACGCGGACGAGCCGTCGACGCAGGTGGACTGGTCGGCGGGCGCGGTGCGGCCGGTCACCGGGGCGGTCGAGTGGCCCGCGGTGGCGCGCCCGCGCCGTGCCGCCGTGTCGTCGTTCGGGATCAGCGGCACCAACGCCCACGTGATCCTCGAAGCCGTGCCGCCGGCGGACGTCGAACGACCCGAGGTCGAGCCGCGGGTGGTGCCGTGGTTGCTGTCGGGCCGGACCGAAGAGGCGCTGACCGCCCAGGCGGCGGCGTTGCTGGCGGCGGACCCGCGCGGCGGTGCGGCGGACGTGGGGTTGTCGCTCGCGACCACCCGCACCGCGCTGGAGCACCGGGCGGTGATCGTCGCGGCGGACCGCGCCGAGGCGGAGGCCGCGGTGTCGGTGCTGGCCGGCGGGCCCGGGGTGCCGCCGGTGGTGGAGCGGGCACGTCGGGACGCGCGCACCGCGTTCGTGTTCACGGGCCAGGGTTCGCAGCGGCCGGGCATGGGACGCGAGCTGTACGGGGTGTACCCGGTGTTCGCCGCCGCGCTGGACGAGGTGCTGGCCGGGTTCGACCCGGTGTTGCGGGACGTGATGTGGGGCGAGGACGCGGCGCGGTTGGACCGCACGGAGTTCACGCAGCCCGCGTTGTTCGCCTTCGAGGTCGCGCTCCACCGCTTGCTGGAGTCCTGGGGCGTGCGGCCCGACTTCCTGGCCGGGCACTCGATCGGCGAGGTCGCCGCCGCCCACGTGGCCGGCGTGCTGTCGTTGCCGGACGCGTGCCGGTTGGTTTCGGCGCGGGCGAGCCTGATGCAGGCGCTGCCCGAGGGCGGGGCCATGGTGGCGATCCAGGCCGCCGAGGCCGACGTGCTGCCGTTGCTGTCCGAGGGCGTGGGCATCGCCGCGGTCAACGGGCCGGACTCGGTGGTGATCTCGGGCGTCGAGGCCGACGTGGTGCTGGTCGCGTCGAAGTTCGAGCGGGTGAAGCGGCTCTCGGTGTCGCACGCGTTCCACTCGGTGCTGATGGACCCGATGCTGGACGACTTCCGCGCGGTCGCGACGGGTCTGACCTACCGGGAGCCGACCATCCCGATCGCGACGAGCGGTGACGTGACCGACCCGGAGCACTGGGTGCGGCACGTCCGCGACGCGGTCCGGTTCCACGACTCGGTGCGGCACCTCCTGGGCGAAGGCGTGACCACGGCGCTCGAACTGGGGCCGGACGCGGTCCTGTCGAGCACGGGCCCGGACGTGTTCGTGCCGACGCTGCGGCGCGGCCACGGCGAGGAGCACCGGCTCGTCACCGCGCTCGCCACGGCCCACGCGCGCGGCACGGCGGTCGACTGGCGGGCGTTCTTCGCGCCCACCGGCGCCGTGGTCGTGGGCCTGCCCACCTACGCCTTCCAGCGCGACGAGTACTGGCTGGTCGGGGCGGACTCCTCGGCCGTGGCTCGGCTCGCCGCGGAGCACCCGTTGCTCGCGGGCGCGGGCGAGGACACCGAAGGGCTCACCGCGCGGCTGGCGCCGCTGTCCGAAGTGGACCGGCACCGGGTGCTGCTCGACCTGGTGCGCGCCCACGTGGCCGCCGTGCTCGGGCACGCCACCGTGGCGCCGGTCGAGCCGGGACGACCGTTGCAGGAGCTGGGTTTCGACTCCATGGCGGCGGTGGCACTGCGCCGCCGGCTCGGCGCGGCGACAGGGCTTGAGCTGCCGGTGACGCTGGCGTTCGACCACCCGACGTGCGAGGCCCTCGCCCGCTACCTCGAGGTCGAGGTCCGGGCGGAGGACGGCGGCGCGGCGGGCGCGGTGCTCGGCGAGGTCGAGCGGTTGGAGGCGGCGCTGGCCGCGGCCGGGCCCCTCGACGGTGACGCCGACCTGGTGACCGCGCGGCTGGAGGCGGTGCTGCGCCGGTGGCGCGACCTGCAGGGCGGTGTCGAGACCGAGGACGCCGACTACGAGGCGGCCACCGACGAGGAGCTGTTCGCGGCTCTGGACCGCGAGTTCGGCGCGTAGTCCGCACGGAGATTGGGTGAATGAGGCGATGGGCGACGACGACAGGCTCCGGGACTACCTCCAGCGCGCGACGACCGAGCTGCGGCAGGCGAAGCGGCAGCTGCGCGAGGTGGACGAGCGACGGCACGAGCCGATCGCGATCGTCGCCGCGAGCTGCCGCTTCCCGGGCGGGGTGCGCACGCCGGAGCAGTTGTGGGAGCTGGTGGAGGGCGGGGTCGACGCGATCTCGCCGTTCCCGACCGACCGCGGTTGGGACGCCGACGCGCTGTACCACCCGGAGCCCGCGACGCCGGGCCGCACCTACGTGACCCGGGGCGGGTTCCTGCACGACGCGGCGGAGTTCGACGCGGACTTCTTCCGCATCAGCCCCCGGGACGCGCGGGACACCGACCCGCAGCAGCGGCTGCTGCTGGAGACCGCGTGGGAGGCGGTCGAACGGGCCGGCATCGACGCCACCGCGTTGCGCGGCACGGCGACCGGCGTGTTCACCGGCGTCGTCTACCACGACTACGCCATCGGCGCCGGTCCCGGCGGCCTGGCCAGCGTCGCCTCGGGCCGGTTGGCCTACTTCCTGGACCTGGTCGGCCCGGCCGTCACGGTCGACACGGCGTGCTCGTCGTCCCTGGTCGCCCTGCACTGGGCGGTCCAGGCGCTGCGCTCCGGCGAGTGCTCGATGGCTTTGGTGGGCGGTGCGACCGTGATGCCCGGCCCGGAGTCGTTCGTCGGCTTCAGCCAGGACAACGGGCTGGCGCCGGACGGTCGGTGCAAGTCGTTCGCCGACGCCGCCGACGGCACCGCCTGGGGCGAGGGCGTGGGCGTGCTGCTGCTGGAACGGCTGTCGCAGGCCCGCCGCGAGGGGCACCCGGTGCTCGCCGTCGTGCGCGGCACCGCGATCAACTCCGACGGCGCGAGCAACGGGCTCACCGCGCCCAACGGCCCGGCCCAGCAACGCCTCATCCGCGCCGCGCTCGCCGACGCGCAGGTGCCCGCCGACCAGGTGGACCTCGTCGAGGCGCACGGCACCGGCACGACGTTGGGCGACCCGATCGAGGCCGTGGCGCTGCTGGAGACCTACGGCCGGGGTCGGCCCGCGGACCGGCCGCTGTGGCTGGGGTCGATCAAGTCGAACGTCGGGCACACCCAGGCCGCCGCGGGTGTCGGCGGCGTGATCAAGGTGGTGGAGGCGATCCGGCGCGGCGTGCTGCCGCGCACCCTGCACGTGGACGCGCCCTCGTCCAATGTGGACTGGTCGCGCGGCGCGGTGCGGCTGCTCACCGACCAGGCGCCGTGGCCGGACCACGGCTACCCGCGGCGCGCGGGCGTGTCCGCGTTCGGGCTCAGCGGCACCAACGCCCACGTGATCATCGAGGAGCCGCCCGCCGAGGAGCCGGCCGCGGACCGGGCCGACCGGGCGCCGGGCGCGGTGCCGCTGCTGCTGTCGGCCCGCACGGCGGCGGCGCTGCCCGCGCAGGCCGCGGCGTTGCGCGACCACGTGCTGCGCGACCCGGCGGTGGACGTGGCCGACCTGGCGTTCTCCCTCGCGACCACGCGGGCCGCGCTGGACCACCGGGCCGCGGTGGTGGCCGAGGACGTGCCGGGGCTCCTGCGCGGCCTGACCGCGTTGGCCGAGGGCTCCGCCGCACCCGCCGGGGTGTCGACGGCCCACGCCAGGTCCGGTGGCCGCACGGCGTTCCTGTTCACCGGCCAGGGCGCGCAGCGGCTGGGCATGGGGCGCGGGCTGCACGCCGCGTTCCCGGTGTTCGCCGCCGCCCTGGACGAGGTGCTGGCCGAGCTCGACCCCGTGCTGCGGGACGTGGTGTGGGGCGAGGACGCGGGGCGGCTCGACCGCACCGAGTTCGCCCAGCCGGCGCTGTTCGCGTTCCAGGTGGCGTTGTTCCGGCTGGTCGAGTCGTGGGGCGTGCGGCCGGACCTGCTCGCGGGCCACTCGGTGGGCGAGCTGGCCGCCGCCCACGTGAGCGGTGTGCTGTCGCTGCGTGACGCGGCGGCGCTGGTCACCGCACGCGGCCGGCTCATGCAGGCGCTGCCGAGCACCGGCGCGATGCTCGCGGTGGAGGCGACCGAGGACGAGGTCGTGCCGCTGCTGGACGGCCGCGTCGACGTGGCCGCGGTCAACGGACCGACCGCGGTGGTCGTCTCCGGCGAGGAGGAGGCGGTCGACGCCGTCGACGCCCACTTCACCGCGCTCGGCCGCCGGACCAGGCGGCTGCGCGTGTCGCACGCGTTCCACTCGCCGCTGATGGAGCCGGTGCTCGCCGACTTCGCCGAGGTCGCCCGCGGCCTGGACTACCGGGCGCCGTCGATCCCGATCGTCTCCACCGTCACCGGGGAACCGGTCGGCGCGCGGGACCTGGCGGCCGACTACTGGGTGCGGCACGTCCGTGACGCGGTCCGCTTCCGCGACGGCGTCCGCCGGCTGCACGCCGAGGGCGTCACGACTTTCCTGGAGCTGGGGCCCGCTGCCGTGTTGTCCGCGATGGGGCCTGACTGCGTCGAGGACGGCGACGCGGTGTTCCTGCCGACCGTGCGGGCCGACGGGGCGGAGCGGCACGACGTGTTCGCCGCGCTGGCCCACGCCCACGGGCTCGGCGTCACCGTCGACTGGGCCGGCGTGTTCGCGGGGTGGGACGTGCGCCGCGTCGACCTGCCCACCTACGCCTTCCAGCGCCGCCGCTACTGGCGGGACGTGCCCGTGCCCGCGGTGGACCCGGCGGACGCCCTGCGCTACCGCGTCGAGTGGCAGCCCGTGACGCCGCCGTCCGCGCGGCTCGACGGCACCTGGCTGGTCGCCCACCCCGCCGGGGACGACCCGCGCCTCGACGCGGTGCTCGCCGGGCTCGCCGACGCCGGCGCCCTGGTGCTGCCGGTCGAGGTGAGCGGCGCCGACCGGGCCGGACTGGCGACCGCGCTGGCCGCCGCGCCCGAACCCGACGGCGTGCTGTCGCTGCTGGCGTTCGACCGCACCGAGGAGCGTGCCGTGCTGTCCCGCGGCCTCGTGGACAACGTCGTGCTCGCCCAAGCGCTCGGCGACGCCGGCATCACCGCGCCGCTGTGGTGCGCGACCGCCGGCGCGGTCGCCGTCGGGACCGGGGAGCCGGTCGACGCGCGGCAGAGCGCGACGTGGGGCCTGGGCATCGGCCTCGCCCTGGAGCAGCCGACCACCTGGGGTGGCCTGGTCGACCTCCCGCCGCACGTGGACGCGCAGGTCGTCGAGCGGCTGGGCGCGGTGCTGGCCGACGATCGCGGCGAGCACGAGGTGGCGATCCGACCGGGCGGCGTCTTCGCGCGCCGCCTCGTCCGCGGGTCCGGCGGCACGCCCGACGAACCGTGGCGCGCCCGCGGCACCGTGCTCGTCACCGGCGGCACCGGCGGCCTGGGCGCCCACGTGGCGCGGTGGCTCGCCGACCACGGCGCCGAGCACGTCGTGCTCACCAGCCGCCGCGGCCGGGCCGCCGACGGCGCGGCCAACCTGGAAGCCGACCTCGTCGCGCGCGGCGTCGAGGTGACGATCGCCGCGTGCGACGTGACCGACCGCGAGGCCGTGCGCGGGTTGCTCGCCGGACTGCCCGGCCTGACCGCCGTGGTCCACGCCGCCGGCGCGTCCCAACCGCTGGCCCCGCTCACCGAGCTGGACGCGGCCGGGTTCGCCCGGGTCGGCGCGGCGAAGATCGCCGGCGCCGCGCACCTCGACGCCCTGCTGGCCGACCGGCCGCTGGACGCGTTCGTGCTGTTCTCCTCCGGGTCGGCGGTGTGGGGCAGCGCGGCGCAGGCCGCCTACTGCAGCGCCAACGCCTACCTGGACGGCCTGGCCGCCGACCGCCGGGCGCGCGGCCTCACCGCCACCGCCGTCGGCTGGGGCTCCTGGGACGGCGGCATGGTGGACGACGAGATCGCCGCGACCATGCGGCGGATCGGCGCGCCGGCGATGGCGCCCGGCCTCGCCCTGCGGGCGTTGCGGCGGGTGCTGGAGACCGGCGACGCGGCGCCGGTCGTGGCCGACTTCGACTGGGCCCGCTTCACCTCCGTCTACACCTCCGCCCGACCGAGGCCATTGCTGGCCGCCCTACCCGAGGCCGCGGCCGTCCTCGCCGACTCGTCGCCCGAGCAGGGTGAACCCGCGCTGGCCGCCCGCCTGGCCGCCCTGCCCGCCGCCGAACGGGCGGGCGCCGTGCTCGGCGCGGTGCGCGAGCAGGTCGCCGCGATCCTCGGTCACGACGACCCGACCGAGGTGGACCAGGCGCGCACGTTCACCGACCTGGGGTTCGACTCGGTCGCCGCGGTCGACCTCCGGGCGCGGCTGAACGCGGTCACCGGCCGCAGCCTGCCCAGCACCCTGGTCTTCGACCACGTCACCCCCGCCGCGCTCGCCGACCACCTGCACTCGGTGCTCGGTGACGGCGAGGCGGAGCCGCCGTCCGCGCTCACCGAGCTGGAACGGCTGGAACGGGCCGCCGCCGGCCTGTCCGCCGCCGAGATCACCCGCCTGGGCCTGGTGGCGCGCCTCCAGGCGCTGGCGGGCCGGCTCGGCGAGGTCGGCGGGTCCGCGGCCGACGTCGAGGACCGCCTCCGCGCCGCGTCGGCCGACGACCTCTTCACCTTCATCGACACCGAGCTCGGAATCTCCTGACCCCGGGCAGGGGCACGAAATCAAAGGACGCCGTGAACACGATGGCTAACGACGACAAGCTCCTGGAGTACCTCAAGCGCGTCACCGCCGACCTGCACCAGACCAAGCGGAGGTTGCGGGAAGTCGAGAGCGCGGAGCCGGAGCCGATCGCGATCGTGGCCATGGCCTGCCGCTATCCCGGTGGCGTGTCCTCGCCCGAGGACCTGTGGCGGCTCGTCGACGACGGCGTCGACGCCCTCACGCCGTTCCCGGCCGACCGCGGCTGGGACCTGGGCGAGCTGGTGGGCGGCACCGCGGACGGCACCGGCGCGAGCTACGTCCACGTCGGCGGTTTCGTGCCCGACGCGGGCCACTTCGACCCCGGCTTCTTCGGCATGAGCCCGCGCGAGGCCCTCGTCACCGACCCCCAGCAGCGGCTCATGCTGCACGCGTCGTGGGAGGCGTTCGAACGGGCCGGCATCAACCCGGAGGAGGTGCGCGGCGCGCCGGTCGGCGTGTTCGTCGGCTCCGGGTTGCAGGACTACTCGGCGCTGCTCGACGGCTCACCGGAACTCGCCGAGGCTTACCTGGGCACGGCCAGCGTCGGCGCGGTGATCTCCGGCCGGGTCGCCTACGCGCTCGGCCTGGAAGGGCCCGCCGTCACGGTGGACACCGCGTGCTCGTCGTCGCTGGTCGCGATGCACGTGGCGAGCCAGGCGCTGCGGTCCGGCGAGTGCTCGATGGCGCTCGCGGGCGGCGTGATGGTGATGTCGACGCCCGGCGCGTTCGTCGCGTTCAGCAAGCAGGGCGGCCTGTCGCGCGACGGCCGGTGCAAGTCGTTCGCGGGCGCGGCCGACGGCACCGGCTGGGGCGAGGGCGTCGGCGTGCTGCTGCTGGAGAAGCTGTCCGACGCGCGGCGCAACGGTCACCCGGTGCTGGCCGTGCTGCGGGGCACGGCGGTGAACCAGGACGGCGCGTCCAACGGCCTGACCGCCCCGAACGGTCCGTCCCAGCGCCAGGTGATCCGGCAGGCCCTGGCCAACGCCCGGCTGTCCGCCGCGGACGTCGACGTGGTCGAGGGCCACGGCACCGGCACGACGTTGGGCGACCCGATCGAGGCCCAGGCGTTGCTGGAGACGTACGGGCGTGACCGGGACGCGCCGTTGTGGTTGGGGTCGATCAAGTCGAACATCGGTCACACGCAGGCCGCCGCCGGTGTCGCCGGTGTGATCAAGATGGTCGAGGCGATCCGGCACGGCGTGATGCCGCGGACCCTGCACGTGGACGAGCCGTCGCCGCACGTGGACTGGTCCGCCGGCGACGTGCGGTTGTTGACCGAGGCCAGGGAGTGGGTTGCCGAGGGTCGGCCGCGTCGGGCCGGTGTGTCGTCGTTCGGGATCAGCGGCACGAACGCGCACGTGATCATCGAGCAGGCGCCGGAGGAGGAGGCCGGGCTCGCGACGGCAGAGCTGCCGGTCGTGCCGCTGCTGGTGTCGGGGAACGACGCGGCGTCGCTCGCCGCGCAGGCCGAGCGGCTTCGCGCGTGGTGGTCGGCCAACCCCGCCGCTCGACCGACGGATGTCGCGTTCTCGCTGGCCACGGGCCGTGCGCCGTTGACGCACCGGGCGGTGGTGGTCGGTCGGGACCGGGACGAGTTGGTGCGCGGTCTGGCGGAGGTCGTGCCGGTGGTGGCGCGGGCTGGTGGTGGGACGGCGTTCTTGTTCACGGGTCAGGGTTCGCAGCGGTTGGGGATGGGCCGTGGGTTGGCGGCGGCGTTTCCGGTGTTCGCGCGGGTGTTCGACGAGGTGTTGGCCGGGTTCGACCCGGTGTTGCGGGAGGTGGTGTGGGGCGAGGACGCAGAGCGGCTGGAGCGGACCGAGTTCACGCAGCCTGCGCTGTTCGCCTTTGAGGTGGCGTTGTTCCGCCTGTTGGAGTCGTGGGGTGTGCGGCCGGATCGGGTGGCTGGGCATTCGATCGGTGAGATCGCGGCGGCTCACGTTGCCGGGGTGTTGTCGCTGTCGGACGCGTGTCGGTTGGTGTCGGCGCGGGCGAGTCTGATGCAGGCGTTGCCCGAGGGCGGCGCGATGGTGGCGATCAAGGCTGCAGAGGCCGAGGTGGTGCCGTTGTTGACCGGCGGTGTGGGCGTCGCGGCGGTGAACGGCGCGGACTCGGTCGTGGTTTCCGGGGTCGAGGCCGAGGTGTTGGCGGTTGCGGCTCGGTTTGAGCGGGCGAAGCGGTTGGCGGTCTCGCACGCGTTCCACTCGGTGTTGATGGACCCGATGTTGGACGACTTCCGCGTGGTGGTGCGGGAGTTGGGCTTCCGGGAGCCGACTATCCCGATCGCTACGGCCGGTGATGTGACGGATCCGGAGTACTGGGTTCGGCACGTCCGGGACGCGGTGCGGTTCCACGACTCCGTGACGCAGTTGCAGGGCGCAGGTGTCACGAGGTTCGTCGAGGTCGGGCCCGATGGCGTGCTGAGCGCGCTGGTCGAGGGCGCGATCGCGGTGCAGCGCAAGGGACGCGACGAAGCGGTCACGCTGGTGGCGGGCCTGGGCCGGTTCCACGGCACGGGCGGCGCGGTCGACTGGCGGGCGTTCTTCGACGGCCGCGGCACGCGGGTCGACCTGCCGACCTACGCGTTCCAGAGCGAGCGGTACTGGCTCGACGTGAAGCCGGGCTTCGGCGACCTCTCCTCGGCGGGCCTCGACCCGGCTGACCACCCGTTGCTGGGCGCGGTCGTCGTCCTCGCGGACTCCGACGGCGTGGTGCTGACCGGGCGGCTGTCCGCTTCGGCGCAGCCGTGGTTGGCCGATCACGTCGTCGGCGGCTCGATCGTGTTCCCCGGCACGGGTTTCGTGGAGTTGGCGATCCGGGCGGGTGACCAGGTCGGTTGCGGTGTGGTCGAGGAGTTGACGCTCACCGCGCCGCTGGTGCTGCCCGAACGCGGCGGCGCGCAGGTGCGGGTCGTGGTCGGCGCGGTGGGGGAGTCCGCGAGCCGTTCGGTGGACGTGTACGCGCGCCCGCAGGACGCTCCCGCCGACGTGCGGTGGACCCACCACGCCACCGGTCTCCTGCGTGCCGGGGCTGTCGGTGACGGCGAGTCGTTGAGCGAGTGGCCTCCGGTCGGCGCGGAACCCGTGGCCGTGGACGGGGCGTACCCGCACTTCACCGAGGCGGGCCTGGAGTACGGGCCGGTGTTCCAGGGGTTGCGGTCGGCGTGGCGGCTGGGTGACGACGTGTTCGCCGAGGTCGCGCTGCCGGACGGGGTGGACGGCGGGTCGTTCGGGCTGCACCCGGCGTTGCTGGACGCGTGCCTGCACGTCGGGTCGTTCACCGGGTTGTTCGGTGAGCGCGCGGTGCTGCCGTTCTCGTGGTCCGGGGTGTCGTTGTTCGCGGCCGGGGCGTCGCGGGTGCGGGTGCGGTTGTCGCCGGTGGGCGAGGGCGCGGTGGCGCTGGCCGTGGCGGACGCCGGTGGCGCTCCGGTCGCGTCGGTGGCGTCGCTGGTGCTGCGGCCGGTCGACGTGAAGCAGGTCGGGGCCGCCGCGGCCGGGACGTTCGAGTCGTTGTTCCGGGTGGAGTGGTCCCCGGTGTCGGCGTCTCCGGTGTCGGCGGACGTCGTGGTGTTGGAGGCCGGCGCACCCGGTGCCGGCCCTGCCGGCGTGCGGGCTGAGGTGTCGCGGGTCCTGGGTGAGGTGCAGGACTGGTTGGCGCGGGGTGATGGCTCGTCGTTGGTCGTGGTGACGCGGGGTGCGGTCGCGTTCGGTGAGGTCACGGATCTTGCCGGTGCCGCGGTGTGGGGTCTGGTGCGGTCGGCGCAGTCGGAGAACCCGGGTCGGATCGTCCTGGTGGACACCGACGCCGAGGTGGACCCGGCCGTGGTGCTCGGTGCCGGTGAGCCGCAGCTGGTGGTGCGTGACGGGGCGTTGTTCGGGGCCAGGTTGGCGCGGGTGACCGAGTCCGGGTCCGAGGCGCGGTTCTCGGGTCGGGTGTTGGTGACGGGTGCGACGGGTTCGCTCGGTCGGTTGGTGGCTCGGCACTTGGTCGCCGCGCATGGTGTGACCGACTTGGTGTTGACGAGTCGGCGTGGGATGGATGCGCCGGGTGCTCGTGAGCTGGTGGCCGAGTTGGCTGGGGCTGGCGCCGAGGTCGAGTTGGTGGCCTGCGACGTGGCTGATCGGGAGGCGTTGGCCGGGTTGTTGGCCGGGCGCCCCGTCGATGGTGTGGTGCATGTCGCCGGTGTGTTGGACGACGGTGTGATCGCGTCGTTGACGCCTGGGCGGGTTGACGGGGTGTTGCGTCCGAAGGTGGATGCGGCGTGGAACCTGCATGAGTTGGTCGGCGATGTGTCGGCGTTTGTGTTGTTCTCGTCGGCGTCTGGGGTGTTGGGTGCGCCGGGTCAGGGGAATTACGCGGCGGCGAACGCGTATCTGGACGCGTTGGCGGCGTATCGGCGGGCGAACGGGATGGCGGCGCAGTCACTGGCCTGGGGCTTGTGGGCGGCCGAGGACGCCGGGATGTCCGGCCGGCTGACGGACGCCGACCGCTCCCGGGTGGTCGGTGCCGGTGTGTTGCCGCTGGCCGCCGAACAAGGGCTCGCGCTCCTCGACGCCGCGATCGGCACGGGTGAGGCCGCGGTGATCCCCGCGTCGTTCGACCTGGGCGCGATCCGGGCGCGTGGCGAGCTGATGCCCGAGCTGTTCCGCGGCTTGGTGAAGGTGGCGCGGCGGCGTCGTGCCGGCACCGGGAGCGAGCCCGCCCAGTTGCGCCGGGTGCTCGCCGCGCTGCCCGAGGACGAGTGGGAGGCCGCGCTCCTCGACCTGGTGCTGAACCAGGTCGTGTCCGTGCTCGGGTTCACCTCCGCGGCGGCGGTCGACCCGGAGCGGGCGTTCAACGACCTGGGCTTCGACTCGTTGTCGGCGGTGGAGTTCCGCAACGGCCTGAGCACCGCGGTCGGCGTGCGGCTGCCCGCGACCCTGGTGTTCGACCACCCCACGCCGCAAGCGCTTGCGCGTCACCTGGTGGCCGAGGTGTCCGGTCTCGGTGACGACGCGGCGGCGGTCGCGACCACGACCGTCACCGACGAGCCGATCGCCATCGTCGGGATGGCCTGCCGCTACCCCGGTGGCGTGTCCTCGCCCGAGGACCTGTGGCGGCTGGTGGCCGACGGCGTGGACGCGGTGTCGCCGTTCCCGACCAACCGGGGCTGGGACGTCGACAAGCTGTACGACCCGACGGGCGAGCGGCCCAACACCAGCTACACCCGTGAAGGCGGGTTCCTGCACGACGCCGACGAGTTCGACCCGGCGTTCTTCGGGATCAGCCCCAACGAAGCCGTGATCATGGACCCGCAGCAGCGGTTGCTGCTGGAGGCGTCGTGGGAGGCGTTCGAGCGGGCGGGGATCGACCCGGTGTCGTTGCGGGGCAGTGACACCGGTGTGTTCGCCGGGATGATGTACCACGACTACGCGGCCAACAGCAGCACCGGCGCCATCGCGTCCGGGCGGGTGTCGTACGTGTTCGGGCTCGAAGGCCCGGCGGTCACGGTGGACACGGCGTGCTCGTCGTCGTTGGTGGCGTTGCACTTGGCGAGCCAGGCGCTGCGATCGGGCGAGTGCTCGCTGGCGCTCGTCGGTGGGGTGGCCGTGATGGCGACGCCCGAGGTGTTCGTGGAGTTCAGCCGTCAGCGCGGGTTGTCGCCGGACGGTCGGTGCCGGTCGTTCGCGGCCACCAACAACGGGACGTCCTGGGGCGAAGGCGTCGGCATGCTGCTGGTGGAGCGGCTGTCGGACGCCCGCCGCAACGGTCACCCGGTGCTGGCCGTGGTCCGCGGCACCGCGGTGAACCAGGACGGCGCGTCCAACGGCCTGACCGCACCGAACGGTCCGTCTCAGCGTCGGGTGATCCGGCAGGCGTTGGCGAATGCCGGTCTGACGGCCGCTGATGTGGATGCGGTGGAGGCGCACGGCACGGGTACGACGTTGGGTGATCCGATCGAGGCTCAGGCGTTGTTGGAGACGTATGGGCGTGATCGTGAGGTGCCGTTGTGGTTGGGGTCGATTAAGTCGAACATCGGTCACACGCAGGCGGCTGCGGGTGTTGCCGGGATCATCAAGATGGTCATGGCGATGCGGCACGGTGTGATGCCGCCGACCTTGCACGTTGACGAGCCGTCTCCGCACGTGGACTGGTCGGCGGGGAACGTGCAGTTGTTGACCGAGGCTCGGGAGTGGGCTGCCGAGGGTCGGCCGCGTCGGGCCGGCATCTCCTCGTTCGGGATCAGCGGCACGAACGCGCACGTGATCGTCGAAGGCGTGGCTGCTGAGTCGGTCGACGAGAGCGATGCGGGCCTGCCGGTGGTGCCTTGGGTGTTGACCGGTCGTTCGGCCGAGGCGGTGCGTGCTCAGGCTGTGCGGTTGGCATCCGTGGACGCTGACGTTCGGCCGGTGGATGTCGCGGTGTCGTTGGCTGGTCGTTCGGTGTTCGAGCACCGGGCGGTGGTGGTCGGTCGGGACCGGGACGAGTTGGTGCGCGGCTTGGCGGATGTCGTGCCGGTGGTGGCGCGGGCTGGTGGTGAGACGGCGTTCTTGTTCACTGGTCAGGGTTCGCAGCGGTTGGGGATGGGCCGTGGGTTGGCGGCGGCGTTTCCGGTGTTCGCGCGGGTGTTCGACGAGGTGTTGGCCGGGTTCGACCCGGTGTTGCGGGAGGTGGTGTGGGGCGAGGACGCAGAGCGGCTGGAGCGGACCGAGTTCACGCAGCCTGCGCTGTTCGCGTTCGAGGTGGCGCTTTACCGGCTGTTGGAGTCGTGGGGTGTTCGGCCGGATCGGGTGGCGGGGCATTCGATCGGTGAGATCGCAGCGGCTCACGTTGCCGGGGTGCTGTCCTTGGCGGACGCCTGTCGCTTGGTGTCGGCGCGTGCGCGTTTGATGCAGGCGTTGCCCGAAGGTGGGGCGATGGTGGCGATCAAGGCTGCCGAAGCTGAGGTGCTGCCGTTGTTGACATCCGGAGTGGGGATCGCGGCGGTCAACGGGCCGGATTCGGTCGTGGTTTCGGGTGTCGAGGCCGAGGTGCTGGCGGTGGCCGCGAGGTTCGAGCGGTCGAAGCGGCTGTCGGTGTCGCACGCGTTCCACTCGGTGTTGATGGACCCGATGTTGGACGACTTCCGCGCCGTGGTGCGGGAGTTGAGCTTCCAGGCACCGAGCATCCCGATCGCCACGGTCGGTGACGTGACGGATCCGGAGTACTGGGTTCGGCACGTGCGGGACGCGGTGCGGTTCCACGATGCCGTGACGCGGCTGCGTGACGAGGGCGTGGCGCGGTTTGTCGAGGTCGGGCCGGACGGTGTGTTGAGCGCGCTGGTCGATGGTGCGATTCCGTTGCAGCGCAAGGGGCAGGACGAAGCGCTGACGCTGGTCAAGCGGCTCGGCCAGTGGTACGCCACCGGTGGGTCGGTCGACTGGCCGTCGTTCTTCGGCGGTCGTGGGCGGCGGGTCGACCTGCCGACCTACGCGTTCCAGCGCGAGCGGTACTGGATCGACTCGCTCGACTACTGGCGTGAGGCGTGGGCGGGCGCGACCCTCGGTGCGGGCGACGTCGTGTCCGCCGGGTTGGACGTGCCGGAGCACCCGTTGCTCGGCGCGGTGGTGGTGGCGCCGGACACCGATGGCGCGGTGCTCACCGGCCGGTTGTCGGTGCGGGCTCAGCCGTGGCTGGCCGATCACGCGGTCGGTGGCGCGGTCGTCTTCCCCGGCACCGGGTTCGCGGAGTTGGCGATCCGGGCCGGTGACGAGGTCGGCTGCGGCGCGCTCGACGAGCTGGTGCTCACCGCGCCGCTCGTGCTGCCCGACGAGGACCGGGACCAGGGCGTTCAGCTGCGCGTGATCGCGGGCGCGCCCGACCGGACCGGTCGGCGCACGGTGACCGTCCACTCGCGCCCGGAGCGCGGGGACGACCTGCCCTGGGTGCTGCACGCGGAGGGCGTGTTGTCGTCGGGGACGTCGGTCGCGGGGTTCGACCTGCGGCAGTGGCCGCCGGCCGGCGCGGAGCCGCTGGACGTCGCCGGGCACTACGACGTGCTGGCCGAGGCGGGCCTGGAGTACGGGCCGGTGTTCCAGGGGTTGCGGTCGGCGTGGCGGCTGGGCGACGACGTGTGCGCCGAGGTGGCGCTGCCGGACGACGTCGACGGCTCGGCTTTCGGGGTGCACCCCGCTTTGCTGGACGCGTGCCTGCACGCTTCCTCGTTCACCGGGGCGTTGGGTGAGCAGGCCATGTTGCCGTTCACGTGGTCCGGCGTGTCGTTGTTCGCGGCCGGGGCGTCGCGGGTGCGGGTGCGGTTGTCGCCGCTGGGCGAGGGCGCGGTGGCGCTGGACGTCGCGGACGCCGACGGCAACCCGGTCGCGTCCGTGCGTGAACTGGCGCTGCGCCCGGTGTCGACCGGTCAGTCGGCTTCGTCGTCCGCGCAGTCGTTGTTCCGGGTGGAGTGGTCGCCGGTGTCGGGGACTCCCGTCTCGGCGGACGCTGTGGTGCTGGAGGCCGGTGCGCCGGGTGCGGACGCTGCGGGAGTGCGGGCAGAGGTGTCACGGGTGCTGGGGGAGATCCAGGACTGGCTGGCACTCGGTGGTGGCTCGTCGCTCGTCGTGGTGACGCGGGGTGCGGTGGCGTTCGGTGAGGTCACGGATCTGGCCGGTGCCGCGGTGTGGGGCTTGGTGCGCTCGGCTCAGTCGGAGAACCCCGACCGGATCGTTCTGGTGGACACCGACGCCGAACTCGACATGGCCGCTGTCCTCGGCACCGGTGAGCCGCAGGTCGTTGTGCGGGACGGCGTGATGCACGGCGCCCGGTTGGTTCGGGTGACCGAGTCCGGGCCTGAGGTGCGGTTCTCGGGTCGGGTGTTGGTGACGGGTGCGACGGGTTCGCTCGGTCGGTTGGTGGCCCGGCACCTCGTGACCTCGCATGGTGTGACTGACTTGGTGTTGACGAGTCGGCGCGGGATGGACGCGCCTGGGGCGTCCGAGTTGGTCGCGGAGTTGGCTGAGGCTGGGGCCGAGGTCGAGCTGGTGGCCTGTGACGTGGCCGATCGTGAGGCGTTGGCGGGGCTGTTGGCCGGGCGTCCGGTCGGTGGTGTGGTCCACGTTGCGGGTGTTCTGGACGATGGTGTGATCGGGTCGTTGACGCCTGGGCGGGTTGACGGGGTGTTGCGTCCGAAGGTGGACGCGGCGTGGAACCTGCATGAGTTGGTCGGTGATGTGTCGGCGTTTGTGTTGTTCTCGTCGGCGTCTGGGGTGTTGGGTGCGCCGGGTCAGGGGAATTACGCGGCGGCGAACGCGTATCTGGACGCGTTGGCGGCGTATCGGCGGACGAACGGATTGGCGGCGCACTCGCTGGCCTGGGGCCTGTGGGCCGACGAAGCGGGCATGGGCGGCGAGCTGAGCGAAGCCGACGTGCAGCGGATGCGGCGGTCCGGTGTGCTCGCGCTGTCGGCCGGCGAGGGGCTCGCGCTGCTCGACGCCTCGCTGGCACTCGACCTGCCTGCCTTGGTGCCGATCCACGTCGACATGTCCGGCGCGACCGCGACCGAGGTGCCCCACATGCTCCACGGGTTGCTGCGCCGCCCGGCACGGCGTGCGGCGGCGTCCGGTGGTTCGTCGGTGTGGCGTGAGCGGTTGGCGGGGTTGGCGCAGGAGCAGCGGCTCGCGGTGTTGGTGGAGCTGGTGCGGGCGCAGGCGGCTGCGACCTTGGGTCACGCGGGTCCGGAGGCGATCGATCCGGAGCAGGCGTTCAACGATCTCGGTTTCGACTCGTTGTCGGCGGTGGAGTTCCGCAACGGCCTGAGCACGGCGCTGGACATGCGGCTGTCGGCGACGCTCGCGTTCGACTACCCGACGCCGTTCGCGCTGGCCGAGCACTTGCTGGGCGAGGTCACCGGTGAGGGCGAGCGGGCGCGGGCGGTCGTGGCGACGACGTCGGTGACCGACGAGCCGATCGCGATCGTGGGCATGGCCTGCCGGTACCCCGGTGGTGTCAGCACGCCCGAGGACCTGTGGCGGCTCGTCGCGGACGGTGTCGACGCCATCGGCGAGTTCCCGACCGATCGCGGTTGGGACGTCGAGCGGCTGTTCGACCCGACCGGTCAGCGGCAGGACACCAGCTACACGCGTGAGGGCGGCTTCCTGTACAGGGCTGCGGAGTTCGACCCGGCGTTCTTCGGGATCAGCCCGAACGAGGCGTTGGTGATGGACCCGCAGCAGCGGTTGTTGCTGGAGACGTCCTGGGAGGCGTTCGAGCGGGCGGGGATCGATCCGGTTTCCCTGCGGGGCAGCGATACCGGCGTTTTCGCCGGGATGATGTACCACGACTACGAAGCGAACAACAACACCGGCGCGATGGCGTCCGGTCGCGTCGCTTACACCTTGGGGCTGGAAGGGCCTGCGGTGACGGTGGACACGGCGTGTTCGTCGTCGTTGGTGGCGTTGCACTTGGCGAGCCAGGCGCTGCGGTCGGGCGAGTGCTCGTTGGCCTTGGCGGGCGGCGTGACCGTCATGGCGACCGCGGACACGTTCGTGGAGTTCAGCCGTCAGCGCGGGCTGTCGCCGGACGGCCGGTGCCGGTCGTTCGCGGGTTCGGCGGACGGCACCGGGTGGGGTGAAGGCGTCGGGATGCTGCTGGTGGAGCGGTTGTCGGACGCGCGCCGCAACGGCCACCGGGTGTTGGCGGTCGTCCGTGGCACGGCGATCAACCAGGACGGCGCTTCGAACGGCTTCACGGCCCCCAATGGTCCGTCTCAGCGTCGAGTGATCCGGCAGGCCTTGGCGAACGCCGGTCTGACGGCCGCTGATGTGGATGCGGTGGAGGCGCACGGCACCGGCACGACGTTGGGTGATCCGATCGAGGCTCAGGCGTTGTTGGAGACGTACGGGCGTGACCGGGACGCGCCGCTGTGGTTGGGGTCGATCAAGTCGAACATCGGTCACACGCAGGCGGCTGCGGGTGTTGCCGGGATCATCAAGATGGTCATGGCGATGCGGCACGGCGTGATGCCGCCGACCTTGCACGTGGACGAGCCGTCGCCGCACGTGGACTGGTCGGCGGGGAACGTGCAGCTGTTGACGGAGGCTCGGGAGTGGCCGTCGAACGGGCATCCTCGTCGGGCCGGTATCTCGTCGTTCGGGATCAGCGGCACCAATGCGCACGTGATCATCGAGCAGGGGCGCGACGAGCGCCGGGAGCCCGTGGGCGACGACTTGCCGGTGGTGCCGTGGGTGTTGTCGGGTCGTTCGGCTGAGGCAGTGCGTGCTCAGGCTGTGCGGTTGGCTTCTGTGGACGCTGATGTCCGGCCGGTGGACGTCGGCTTGTCGTTGGCTGGTCGTTCGGTGTTCGAGCACCGGGCGGTGGTGGTCGGTCGGGATCGGGACGAGTTGGTGCGTGGTCTGGCGGATGTCGTGCCGGTGGTGGCGCGTTCCGGTGGTGGGACGGCGTTCTTGTTCACGGGGCAGGGTTCGCAGCGGCTCGGGATGGGTCGTGAGTTGTCGTTGGCGTTCCCGGTGTTCGCGGGTGCGTTCAGTGAGGTGTTGGCCGGGTTCGATCCGGTGTTGCGGGAGGTGGTGTGGGGTGAGGACGCTGAGCGTCTGAGCCGCACGGAGTTCACGCAGCCTGCGTTGTTCGCGTTTGAGGTTGCGCTTTACCGGTTGTTGGAGTCGTGGGGTGTTCGGCCGGACTTCTTGGCTGGTCATTCGATCGGTGAGATCGCGGCGGCTCACGTCGCGGGCGTGCTGTCGTTGCCTGATGCGTGTCGGTTGGTGTCGGCGCGGGCGAGTCTGATGCAGGCGTTGCCCGAGGGTGGCGCGATGGTGGCGGTCAAGGCTGCCGAGGCCGAGGTGCTGCCGTTGTTGACGGCCGGAGTGGGCATCGCGGCGGTCAACGGGCCGAATTCCGTTGTCGTATCGGGCGACGAGGTCGAGGTGTTGGCGGTCGCGGCCCGGTTCGAGCGGTCGAAGCGGCTTTCGGTGTCGCACGCGTTCCACTCGGTCCTCATGGACCCGATGCTGGATGACTTCCGGGCTGTGGTGGGGGAGTTGAGCTTCCGGGAGCCGAGGATCCCGATGATCACGTCAGGTGATGTGACCGACCCGGACTACTGGGTGCGGCACGTGCGCGAGGCGGTGCGCTTCCACGACGCCGTGACGCGGTTGCAGGACGCGGGCGTCAGCAGGTTCGTCGAGGTGGGGCCGGACGGTGTGCTCAGCGCACTGGTGGACGACGGCATCGCCTTGCAGCGCAGGGAACGTGATGAGGCCGTGACGCTGGTCGCGGCTGTCGGGCGGTTCTCCACGGCGGGTGGAACGGTCGATTGGCGGGCGTTCTTCAGCGGCCGTGGTCGGCAGGTCGACCTGCCCCACCACCCGGAACAGCGCCAGCCGGTCGTGCGTGGCGGGCCCCGGGGCCGCCGTTGACCCGGCGGCAAGGGGCAGCGGGCCGGGGAGCAAC
>NZ_JBEOVG010000042.1:0-75686 GCF_040295345.1 Actinosynnema sp. NPDC002837 | reverse complement strand
GCCGCTCCCCGGTGGGAGCGGCACGGGGCCCGTTCGCGTATTGCCTGTGCCATTCCGCAAAAAACGGGAGGGGCGCCGCCGTCGTGCCGTTAGCTTGTGCGGGTGATCCTTTCGGCGGACGCGGTGAATCGGACGGGCTGAGTGGCGGCGAAATCGACCGGGGACGCGTCCCCGGGCGTGCACAACGACATGAGCGGCGACTTCCACGGCACGGTGATCGGGGCCCGGGACATCGGTCGGGTCACGGTCGCCTCGTCGCCCAACCGGTTCACGACAGCCGTCGCGATGGTGCTCGCGGGCGCGGCGGGTGCGGTGGTGGCAGCGTTGGTGATGTCGGTCGCCCTGGGAGACGTGGGGAGCGGGCCCCAGGTCACCGTGGTCACCGTCGTCCCTGCTCCCGATGGGTCCACCACGTCGTCCTCGGCTGAGACCTCCGCTCCGACGACCCAGCCCGCGGCGCCGACCGCACCGGCCACGTCAGGGGTCCGCGAGGTGGTGGCGCCACCTGTCGTGACGACCGTCCGCACGACCGCGAACCCGGATGTCCCGACCGCCACCTCGACGACGACCGCGGTCCCGACCGCCGCGCACCAGTGCACCTCCGCGCAAGGCGGGAACGGCGTGGTCTGGCCGCGGCGCATGCCGTGCTGACGGAATTCGCCCAACCGTCACGACGGGATCAGCGGTCCGCGGATTCGTCCGGTCGTCGCGCGGTGAATGCGGAAAAGTGTCCGGATTCCCAGCCCGCGGCGAACAACAGGTCGGGTCCGTCCTCGCCGGGGCGGTCCAGGTGCTCGGCGCGGGTCAGCCCGGCTTTGAGCGCCACCCGCTGCGACGCGGTGTTGGCGGGCCGGACCCGGGCCACGACCGGGAACGCGGGCAGGGCCGCGCGCGCCCACCGCACGACCTCGCGGGCCGCCTCGGAGGCGATGCCCCGACCCCAGGCGGCCGGGTCGAACCGGTAGAACAGGTTGAGCGCGCGCCGGTCGTCGACGTCGGTGAGCTTCACGCCGCAGAACCCGAGCGGCCGCCCGGCGTCGAGCGGGCGGACCACCCAGTAGCCGAAGCCGAAGCCGCGCCAGTGCTCCAGCCACCGCTCCAGCAGGCCGGCGGCCTCCTCGGCGGTGCGCAGGGCGTCGGACGGGTTGTGCGCGCAGGCCAGCGGGTCGCGGTGGATCTCGTGCACCGCGACCACGTCGTCCGCCACCGGCCGCCGCAACGTGAGCCGCTCGGTGCGCAGCTCCGCGTTGTCGAACCCGGCCGTCACTGCATCGGCGGCCGGGACGCGGCCAGCTTCAGCCACTTCACCAGCAGCACGACCACCGCCACCACGGCCAGGATCAGGCCGAAGCCCGGCCCCGGACCGGGGTGGTGGCCGGTCGTCGTCTGCGTGGTCCAGATCGACAGCACGCCCGCCACCGACGCGGCGAACGACGCCAGCGCGCACACCCACGCCAACGCCCACCGCCGCAACGCCAGCGCCAGCGCGGGCAGCAGCACGCCGACGACCACCGCCAGGTAGGCGAACACCTCCGGCAGCCCGTCGGCCGAGCCGAACAGGACGCTCAGGCCCTGCACGCCGTCCACCCACGGCAGCGCGAGCGACACCAGGATCGCCAGCGCCGCGACGGCGATCGTCAACGCGCCGGCGCCGGGGTCGAAGCGCCTGGCCGCCGAACGGCCGACGCTGTCGATCTCCTCGCGCAGACCTGCCAGGTCGTCCCGGTCGTTCTCGCTCATCGGCAGTTCCTCACGGGGTCGCGCACCCGCCGACCGCTGCGGGCAGCGGGGCGGGCTTGCCGAACGACGGCAGACCGAGCGTCACGCCCGGCGTCTTCGGCTTCACCCCCGCCTCGGAGCGGTCACCCGCCTTGGTCCGGCGGTGCGACAGCAGGGGGCCGTCCGCGATCAGGTTGTGCGGCGCGCCGTAGGTCACCACGGTCTCCACCACGTCGCCGGGCCGCACGTGCGCGTCGCCGGGCGTGAAGTGCACCAGGCGGCCGTCGCGGGCCCGACCGGTCATCCGGTGCGTCTCGGCGTCCTTGCGGCCCTCGCCGGACGCGACCAGCAGCTCGACCCTGCGGCCGACCTGCTCGCGGTTCAGCTCGTGCGCGACGTCGTTGACCAGCGTGACCAGCCGGTCGTACCGCTCCTGCACGACCTGCTTGGGCAGCTGGTCGGGCAGGTCGGCGGCGGGCGTGCCGGGCCGCTTGGAGTACTGGAACGTGAAGGCCGACGAGAACCGGGCCTCGCGGACGACGTCCAGGGTGGCCTGGAAGTCCTCCTCGGTCTCACCGGGGAAGCCGACGATGATGTCGGTGGTGATGGCCGCGTCCGGCATGGCCGCGCGCACGTCGTCCAGGATGGACAGGTACTTCGCGGTCCGGTACGAGCGGCGCATCTCCTTGAGCACGCGGTCCGAGCCCGACTGCAGCGGCATGTGCAGCGAGTGGCACACCGCGGGCGTCTCGGCCATCGCGGCGATGACGTCCTCGGTGAAGTCCTTCGGGTGCGGCGAGGTGAAGCGGACGCGCTCCAGGCCCTCGATGCCGCCGGTGGCGCGCAGGAGCTTGCCGAACGCGTACCGGTCGCCGAACTCGACGCCGTAGGAGTTGACGTTCTGCCCGAGCAGCGTCACCTCCAGCACGCCCTCGTCGACCAGCGCCTGGACCTCGGCCAGCACCTCGCCGGGACGGCGGTCCTTCTCCTTGCCGCGCAGCGACGGGACGATGCAGAACGTGCACGTGTTGTTGCAGCCGACGGACACCGACACCCAGCCGGAGTAGGCCGAGTCGCGGCGGGCGGGCAGCGTCGAGGGGAAGGTCTCCAGCGAGTCCAGGATCTCGACCTGGGCCTCGCGGTTGTGCCGGGCGCGTTCGAGCAGCACGGGCAGCGAGCCGATGTTGTGCGTGCCGAAGACCACGTCGACCCACGGCGCGCGCTTGACGATCTCGCCCTGGTCCTTCTGCGCGAGGCAGCCACCGACGGCGATCTGCATGTCGGGGTTCGCGGACTTGGCGGGCGCGAGGTGGCCGAGCGTGCCGTAGAGCTTGTTGTCGGCGTTCTCCCGCACGGCGCAGGTGTTGAACACCACGACGTCGGGCGCGACGTCGCCTTCGGCGGGCGTGTAGCCCGCGTCCTCCAACATGCCGGCCAGGCGCTCGGAGTCGTGCACGTTCATCTGGCAGCCGAACGTGCGGATCTGGTAACTGCGAGTCACTGCACCTAGTCCTTCCGTCGGGTCCAGCGTAGAGCGTGGACGTGCGACGATGCGCGGGTGTCGGGAACGCTCCTGCGGTTGCACGCGGTCGGGGCCGCATTGGCCCTGGCCACCCTGTCGTTGACGGCGTGCGGCGACGACCTGGACCAGGTCAAGCTCACCATGGCGGCCGGCAGCCCCGGCGGGGTCTACCACGCGCTGGGCACGGCGCTGGCCGACGCGTGGACCCGCGACCCCGGCATCCCCCGCCCGCAGGTGGCGACCACGGCCGGCTCGGTGGACAACCTCGACCGGCTGCGGGCCAACCAGGCGCAGGTCGGGTTCTCGGCGGCCGACGCGGCGGAGCAGAAGCAGCAGGCCGACGCGGGGCACAAGCTGTACGCGCTGGCCCGGATGCACGACGACTACCTCCAGCTGATCGTGCGCGACGACCTGCCGGCGACCAAGCTCGCCGACCTGAAGGGCCTGCGGGTCAGCGTGGGCGCCCGCGACTCGGGCGTGTGGCTCATCGCGCAGCGGCTGCTGGAGTCGGCGGGCATCTCGCCGGAGGTCGACCTCAAGGTCCAGTACATGGACCTGCCGACCAGCGCGGACGCCATGCGGGACAACGCGCTGGACGCGTTCTTCTGGTCCGGCGGCGTCCCCACCGAGCGCGTCACCACGCTGTCGTCGGCGGTGAAGCTGCGGATGCTCGACCTGGGCGACGTGCTGCCGAAGCTGCGCCAGGCCTACCCGGTGTACGGCTCGGCGACGCTGCCCGCGTCGGCGTACGAGCAGATCGGGGGCGGCCCGGTCGTCACCCTGGTGGTCCGCAACTTCCTCCTGGTCAACGACACGATGTCCGACGACGTGGCGGAAGCGCTGGTCAGAGGCCTGTTCCAGGCCCAGCCGGCCCTGGTCGCGGCCAGTCCGGTGGCGAGGTCCATAGAGGTCCGCTCCGCGATCGAGACGACGCCGATCGAATTGCACCCCGGCGCGATGAGGTACTACCGCGACGTAAAAGTTTAGTTCTCATTTCATCATTCCTACGGTGTAAAGCCATGCGTGGGGACTCGCCCAAGTCGGGGTCAAGAAGGCGTTGGAGCGGCACCGGCCACCGCTAGGCCGTTAGCGTGATGGCAAGCCCGGGACCTGCGATGGTCCGGGTTCTTCCAGGAACCGATGCGGGGAGCTCATGTCCGTTTATTCGGTACGCGCGCATTCACGCGGCGTCTTCTCAGCCTATTACCCGAAAGAGTCGGCTGCCCCGGTTGGGGGTGTCCTTCGCGGTGCTCGCCGTACTGGCCGGCACCGGTTTCGACGCCCCACCGCGGTGGCCGACCCGAATTCAGGTGTTCGTGGCCAACAGCGGCTCCGACAACGTCACCGTGTACGACACCCGGCTGGGCAAGGTCACGGCCACCATGGGTGTCGGCGACTACCCCGCGGGTGTCGGCGCACACCCGGCCGGTCACCGCGTCTACGTCACGAACGAGTCTTCGAACACCGTCTCGGTGATCGACACCCGGACCCTCGCGGTCGTCGCGACCGTGCCCGTGGGGCCCAACCCGTTCGGCGTCGCCGCCACACCCACCCACGCCTACGTCACCAACTTCGGCCGCGACGACGTCACGGTCATCGACACCGCGACGAACGCGCCGGTGAAGACCATCCCGGTCGGCCGGTTCCCGCACAGCGCGGTGGCCAGCCCCGACGGCTCGCGGGTGTACGTGACCAACAACGGCGGCGACAGCGTCACGGTCATCGACACCGCCTCGCAGACGGCCGTCGGCACCATCCCGGTCGGGGTCTTCCCGTCGGGCATCGCCATCAGCCGGGACGGCGAGCGCCTGTACGTGGCCAACACCGGCAGCGACACGGTCACCGTCATCGAGACCGACGACAACCGACCGACCGAGACCACCAAGGTCGGCGACGCGCCCCTCGGCGTCTCGGTCACGCCGGGCGGCCGGTTGCACGTCGCGAACACCGGCTCGGACACGGTCAGCGTCCTGGGGCCCACCGGCAAGCCCATCGAGGTCGTCAAGGTCCAGCGGATGCCCGAGGGCTCCGCGGCAGCGCCCGACGACAGCTTCGTGTACACCACCAACACGGGGTCCGACACCGTGTCGGTGATCAACGCCGAGACCGGCGAGCCCGCCGCCCGGTTCGCCGTCGGCGACGCGCCCGAAGGCGTCGCGGTCACGTCCTGACCGGGGTCAGGCCGCGGGGAACTCCACGGTCACCCGCAGGCCTCCGCCCTCCGGCGACTCCAACCGCACCGAGCCGTCCACCCGTTCCACGATCTGCCGCACCAGCGCCAGGCCCAGGCCGGAGCCCTGCACGTTCTGGTGCGCCGGGCTGCGCCAGAACCGGTCCGTGGCGCGGTCCAGCTCCTCCGGCGCGAGGCCGGGGCCCTCGTCCTGCACCGACAACCGCACCACGCCGTCGCGCCGCCGGACGTCGACGCGCACCAAGGTGCCATCGGAGGTGAACTTCAGCGCGTTGTCCAGCAGCGCGTCCAGCACGGTCTCCACGCCGCGCGGCGGCACCAGGGCCCGGCCGCCCGGCTCGCCGTCCAGCACCAGGTGCACCTCGCGCGCCGCCGCGGCGGGCTGCCACGCCGACAGCCGGCCGGCCACCGCCCGGTCCACGTCCACCGGCACGGGGTCGACCGACTGCGCGCCCGCGCGCGCCATGGACAGCAGCTCGTCCAGGATCCGGTTGAGCCGGTTCGCCTCGTCCAACGCCGCCGCCTGGTGCGCGGCCCCTTCGCCGGCCACGTGGTCCTCCAAATTGGACAGACGCAGCTTCAACGCGGTCAACGGGTTGCGCAGCTGGTGCGAGGCGTCCGCGACGAACGCGCGCTGCGCGGCCAGCACGTCGCTCACGTTCGCCGCCATCTGGTCGAACGACCGCGACAGCTGCCGCAGCTCCGGCGGGCCGTCCGACGAGCCGACCGGCTGCACGGGCTGCCCGGACACCACCGCCGCGAGCAGCCGCCCGGTCGCGTCGTCCAACCGCCGCACGGGCCGCAACGTCCACCGGACCAGCGGCAACGCCACGAACACGCCGAGCACGAGGACCAGGGTGCTCCCGCCGAGCAGCACCGACCACCACAGCAGGACCTCGGCCCGCGTCTTCGACGTCGGCGAGAACGTCACCACCGCGCCGCGGACCTCGCCCGCCTCCAGCACCGGCTCGGCCAGCACCAATTCGGTCGACTCCCACGGCATGACCAGCTCCGGCGCGCCCGGCTGGCGGCCGGCCAGCGCGGCGTGCACCAGGTCCGCCACCTCGGGCGCGGACACGTCCACGTCGTCCGAGGACGCCGCCACCACCTGCCCGTCCCGCCCGAGCAGGGCCACCCGGATGCCGTACAGCTCGTAGTAGCGGCGCAGCTCGGGCTTGAGCACCTCGGGCTGGTCGTCGATGAACGGCCGCTGCGCCACGGACGCGAACCGGGTGGTGTCGGTGAGCCGGTCCAGGAACATCTCCTGCTGCTCGGCCTGCGCCATGCCGCGGCCGAGGGGGACGCCCAGGCCGAGGAGCACCAGCACGACCAGCGTCAACACGATGCCCAGCAGCCGCGACCGCACTCAGCCCCCGCTCAACCGGTACCCGACACCGCGCACCGTCTCCAACAACGAAGGACGCCCGAGCTTGGTCCGCAGCGTCGCCACGTGCACGTCCAGGGTCCGGTTGGCCCCCGCCCAGGTGCGTCCCCACACCTCGGCCAGGATGCGCTCCCGGGTGCACACCGCGCCACCCGCCGCCACCACCAGCGCCAACACCTGGAACTCCTTGCGCGAGAGCGCCACGGGTTCACCCGCCACGGTGACCTCGTGCCGACCGAGGTCGACCCGCACGTCGGCGACCTCGAACACCTCGGTGCCGGTGCCGCCGACGCCGACCGGGTCGCCGCGCCGCCGCCGCACCGCGTGCACGCGGGCCACCAGCTCGCCCACGTCGTAGGGCTTGACCAGGTAGTCGTCCGCCCCGGCGTGCAGGCCGAGGATCCGGTCGTCGATCTCGCCGCGGGCCGACACGACGATGATCGCGACGTCACTCGCCGCACGGATGTGCCGGCAGAGCGTGACACCGTCCACATCGGGCAGGCCCAGGTCGAGCAGCACCACGTCGACCCCGGTCAGCCGATCGAGTGTCCCCCGACCGGTGGCCTGCCGGTCCACCGTGAAACCACGTCGGGTCAGCGCCGGTACCAGCGCTTCCGCCACGCGGTCGTCGTCCTCGACCAACAGCACCCGCACCGTGGAGCCTCCCCGATAAGTGTCGCCACCCTGTGACAGAGTTGAGACCCTAAGTCTTGCTCAACCGCCTGGACTGGTGTGGTGATTCACACCTAGGTTTCCGCCATCGCTCAGGAACCCCTACTGGAGGACTGATGACCGCCGCCACTCCTGCACCGCCGATGATCCGGATGGCGGGCGTGGACAAGTTCTTCGGACCTCTGCACGTCCTCAAGGACGTCACGCTGGAGGTGCCGAAGGGGCAGGTCGTCGTCGTGCTCGGGCCGTCCGGTTCGGGCAAGTCCACGCTGTGCCGCACGATCAACCGGCTCGAGCCGATCGAGTCCGGCGTCATCGAGGTGGACGGCCAGGCGCTGCCCGCCGAGGGCAAGGAACTCGCCCGGTTGCGCGCCGACGTCGGCATGGTGTTCCAGTCGTTCAACCTGTTCGCCCACAAGAGCATCGTCGACAACGTGATGCTGGCCCCGCTGAAGGTCCGCAAGACCCCGGCGGCCGAGGCCCGCAAGACGGCCATGGAGCTGCTGGAGCGGGTCGGCATCGCGAACCAGGCGGAGAAGTACCCCGCCCAGCTCTCGGGCGGGCAGCAGCAGCGCGCGGCGATCGCCCGCGCCCTGGCGATGCGGCCCAAGGTGATGCTGTTCGACGAGCCGACCTCCGCGCTGGACCCCGAGATGGTCCAGGAGGTGCTGGACGTGATGACGACGCTGGCCAAGGAGGGCATGACCATGCTCGTGGTGACCCACGAGATGGGCTTCGCCCGCAAGGCCGCGGACCGCGTCATCTTCATGTCCGACGGCGAGGTCGTCGAGGACTCGACGCCGGAGGCGTTCTTCTCCGCGCCGAAGTCCAACCGCGCGAAGGACTTCCTTGGCAAGATCCTGACCCACTGAAGTCCCACGAACGCGGCGCTGAGCCTGGCGCCGCACTACCGAAGAAGAGCAGGAGAAGGACGATGAGGGTTCGCACCCTTGCGGTGGCGCTGCTGGCCGGCGGCCTCGCCCTGACCGCATGCGGCAAGGAGGGTGGCCCTGGCGACACGGGCACTGCCCCCTCCCAGCAGGTCGCCGCCGACGTGAAGGTCGACGGCTCGCCGACCTTCGACAAGATCAAGGCCCGTGGCCGCGTCATCGTCGGTGTCAAGGAGGACCAGCCCGGTCTGGGTTACAAGGACCCGACCAGCGGCAAGTTCACCGGCTTCGACATCGAGATCGCGAAGCTGGTCGCCGCCAAGCTCGGCTACGGCGACGACAAGATCGACTACAAGGCCATCCCCTCGGCCGGTCGCGAGCAGGCGCTGATCAACGGCGACGTCGACTACTACGTCGGCACCTACACGATCAACGCCAAGCGCAAGGAGCAGGTCGGGTTCGCCGGCCCGTACTTCACCGCCGGGCAGGACCTGCTGGTGAAGAAGGACGACAACACGATCACCGGCCCCGAGACCCTCAAGGGCAAGAAGGTCTGCTCGGTGACCGGCTCCACGCCGATCCAGAAGGTCAAGTCCGAGGGCCTGACCGAGCCGGAGAACATCGTCGAGCTCCAGACCTACTCGCTGTGCGTCGAGCAGCTGGAGCAGGGCGCGGTCGACGCCGTCACCACCGACGACGCGATCCTCAAGGGCTACGCCTCGCAGTCGCCGACCACGCTGAAGGTCGTCGGCAAGACGTTCTCGAACGAGCCGTACGGCATCGGCCTCCCCAAGGACGACAAGGCCCTGCGCACCAAGGTCAACGACATCCTGGACGAGGCCATCAACGGCGGCGCGTGGCAGGCGGCCTACGACGCCACCCTGGGACAGTCGGGCTCGTCGGCCGACAAGCCCGTGATCGAACGCTACTGATCTCGTTCCCGCGGCCGGTCGTCGGTGTTCCGGCGGCCGGCCGCACCACACCCACCTAGCCGAGGAAGCCGATGGACGTCCTGCTCGACAACCTCGACCTGTACGGGCCCGGGTTCCTCAACACCGTTGAGCTGTTCCTGATCTCCGCGGTCGGGTCGCTGGTGTTGGGGACGATCCTGGCGATGCTGCGGGTCGCGCCGGTCCCCGTGCTGCGAGCCATGGGCACCGCCTACGTGACGATCGTCCGCAACACCCCGCTCACGCTCGTGTTCTTCTTCTTCGCCTTCGCGTTCCCGCTGCTCAAGATCGTGACCGCGGACACGTTCGGCGGTTCGGCGGCCAGCTTCTACTTCAGCGCCGCCCTCACCGCGCTGATCCTCTACACGGCGGCGTTCGTGTGCGAGGTCGTGCGGGCCGGCATCAACACCGTCCCGGTCGGCCAGGCGGAGGCCTCGCGCGCGCTCGGCCTGACGTTCGGCCAGATGCTCGGGTCCGTGGTGCTGCCGCAGGCCACCCGCGCGGTCGTGCCGCCGATGATGAGCACGATGATCGCCCTGCTGAAGAACACCACCATCGCGGCGGGCTTCTCGGTGTTCCAGGCGGGCTCCATCAGCGCCAACCTGTCCGAGCGCGGCGAGAACCAGCTGTTCGGCCTGCTCTGGGTCGCCGGCTTCTTCGTGGTGCTCGTGATCCCCATGACCCTGCTGCAACGCAGCCTTGAGAAGCGGTGGAGCATCGCCCGATGAGCTCGGTCCTGTTCGACGTCCCCGGGCCGCGGGCCCGGCTGCGCCACCGCCTCTACGCGGTGATCGGCACCCTCGTGCTGGTCGCGGGCATCGGCTTCGTGATCTACCGGTTCGCCGAGAGCGGCCAGTTCGAAGGCCGGAAGTGGTCCTGGCTCGAGTACAAGAACATCCAGCTGACCCTGGTCGACGCGCTGCTGAACACGCTCAAGGCGTTCGGCCTCGGCGCGGTGTTCGCCCTGCTCTTCGGCGCGATCTTCGCCGCCGGGCAGCTCTCCGACCACAAGGTCATCCGCGTGCCGTCGATGCTGGTCGTCGAGCTGTTCCGCGCGGTGCCGCTGGTCGTGCTGATCTTCGTCTTCCACTACGGCGTGTCGCTCGGCCCGCCGCTCTACTCGGTGGTGCTCGGCCTGACGCTCTACAACGGCTCGGTGCTCGCCGAGGTGTTCCGCGCAGGTGTGCTGTCGCTGCCGCGCGGGCAGAGCGAGGCGGCCTACGCGGTGGGCATGCGCAAGACCCAGGTGATGAGGCACGTGCTGCTGCCGCAGGCCGTGCGGGCGATGCTGCCGGCGATCATCAGCCAGCTGGTCGTGCTGCTGAAGGACACCGCGCTCGGCTTCCTCATCACCTACGACGAGCTGCTGGACTTCGCCCGCGACATCGGCAGCCAGTTCCAGTTCGGCCGGCCGCTGGTGCCCGTCACGATCATCGTGGCCGCGATCTACATCTCCATGTGCCTGCTGCTGACGTGGCTGGCGACGTACCTGGAGAAGCGCAGCCGGCGGGACAAGAAGGTCATCGAGCTGGAGAAGAAGCCGGCCGAGGACGTCGTCGCGGCGGCGGTCTGAGGGTGGCCGCGCTCGCGGCGTCCGGCGCGTTGTTCCTCGACGCGCTGGGCCGCGTGCTCGTGGTCGAACCGACCTACAAGGACCACTGGGAGATCCCCGGCGGTGCGGTCGAGCCGGGCGAGACGCCGCGCGAGGCGTGCGCCCGGGAGGTGCTGGAGGAGCTGGGCCTGGCCGTCGAGCCGGGCCCGCTGCTCGTCGTGGACTGGGCGCCGTCGGGGGAGCAGGAGCGGATCCTGTTCGTCTTCGACGGCGGTTCGCTCGGCTCGGCCACCATCCGGCTGCAAGCCTCCGAGCTGCGCAGTTACCGCTACATCGAGCCCGCCGAGGTGCCGGACGCGCTGATACCCCGGCTGGCCAGGCGGGTGTCCGCCGCGCTCGACGCACGTGAGCGCGGCGTGACCCTCTACCTCGAACACGGGCTAGTAGCGCAGTAGCGCGCCCACGCCCTCCCGCAGCCCGGCGGCGTCGGTGACGACCACCTGCGCGCCGGTGGCGGCCGCGGCGGTGCCCAGCGCCTCGTCGGCCCGCTGCTCGCCGACGTGCTCGACGCCGAGGCCGCGCAGGTCCTTCTCCCGCAGCGCGAGCTGCGCCGGGTCGTCGCCGGAGAACACGGTGCGGTCGCCGAGCGCGGGGTCGGACACCAGCAGCGCGGCGACCTTCGCCTCGCGCAACGCCTCCACCACGGGCGCCAGGCCCTGCACCGCGCGTCCGTGCGGGCGGCCAGCCTCGGCGGTGAACTCCTCCACCACGTCGTTGTCCAGGTCGAACTGGTACTGGGCCACGAGCGACTGCACGGCGTGGTCGAACGCGGCGTCGTCCGCGCCCTCGGCCAGGGACGCGCCCTCCACCTCGATCAGCACGTCGCGGCACCGGGGGCTCAGCTCCTCGCGCACGTCGGCACGCGCCTGCACCTCGCCGCCCAGGACCAGCAGCCGGGCGTCCAGGTCCGTCACCAGCCGGTCGGCCTCGGCGGCCACCAGCGCGGCGTTGCGCTTGGTCGTCTCCTCGACGGCCTTCTGCAACCGCCGGTGCGACCAGCCGCCGCCGGGGACCTTGTGCAACGGGTGCTGCTCACCGCGCACCTGGTCGTGCACCTCGCCCGCGCGCTCACCGTGCCCGTCGTACCCGTGCAGGTCCGCGCCCGCCCGGTCGACCAGGACCACGACGTGCGGCACGGCGGGTTCCATCCAGGTGGCCAGCGGCAGCAGGTGCGGCCGATCCGACCAGCGCGCCGTCTCCACGGCGGGCGGGCGCGGCAGCACCCGGTCCAGCAGCAGAGTGCCCCGTGCGGCGACGAGCGCCCGGCCCGACTTGCCCGGCACCGGCGTCAGCACCGCTTCCTGCAGCGCGTCCAGCGTCGCGTCGTCCGCGCCCTGCCGGGCCAGTTCCTCGCGCACCCCGCGCCAGCGCAGCTCCATGGCCTTGGCCGCGTCCTCGGTGTCGTGCGAGGCGTCCAGGTAGACCGACGCGAACGGGCCGCGTTGCCTGACCAGCTCTCCCAACGAAGACATGTCCATTGGCCTCGGCTACCCGATCGTGCGCCGCGTAACCTCAGGGGCATGGTGGACGAACCGGGTGCGATCACCAGGGTGCAGCAGAACGCCGTCGACCACCTGCTCAAGGTGGGCATCAGCGGGTTCGGGCCGTTCAAGGGCGCCCGGCAGATGGCCGTGGAGGCGCTGGACAAGGGGTTGACGCCGGAGGAGGCGATCAGGCACCTGATCCGGACGCACGTGGCGGCGGCCGGGGTGCAGGGCTTCGCCACGAACGTCGGTGGCCTGATCACGTTGCCGATCACCCTGCCCGCGAACCTGACCGCGTCCTACCTCGTGCAGACGCACCTGATCGCGTCGATCGCCGCCGTGCACGGGCACGACCTGGACAGCGACGAGGTGCAGACGGCGATCCTCGTGTGCCTGCTGGGCAACGCGGGGACGGAGCTGTTGAAGAAGGCGGGCATCAAGGTGGGCTCCCGGCTCACCATGAACCTGATCGAGCGGATCCCCGCCCAGCTCATCCGCGAGGTCAACAAGCGCGTCGGCTTCACCCTCCTGGCCAAGTACGGCACCACCAAGGCGACCGTGACCCTGGCCAAGGGCGTGCCGCTGGTGGGCGGTGTCATCGGGGGCACGTTCGACGCCGTCACGACCCGCGCCGTGGGCGCCTTCGCCTCCCGCTTCTTCACCGAACGCGAGGAACCGCCCGCGGTCGTGGACGGCACCGTGATCGAGGGCGAGATCGTCTCGATCGTCGACGGCCACGAGTAGCCGACCGCCGTACGATCTTCGGTGATTGGCCCAATGAACTGGCCTGGAGTTGGCCCTTAGTCTGGGCCAATCGGGCACCTAGCGTGACGTCCATGGGGACGACGAAGGTGCTCGCGATCGCTCAAGCAGCCAACTCGGTGGGTGACGGGGCGTTCTACGTCTGCTCCGCCCTCTACTTCACCCGGATCGTGGGCCTGTCGGCGACGCAGGTCGGCGTGGCGCTGACGGTGGCCTGGGCGGTCGGGGCGGTGGTCGGGGTGGGGTTGGGGCACTTCGCCGACCGGGTCGGGCCGAGGCGGGTGGCGGTCGGGTTGGCGGTCGTCACGGCGGGGGCGTTGGCGTCGTTCCTGGTGGTCCGCTCGTTCTGGGCGTTCGTGGTGGCCGCGTGCGTCTACGCGTGCGGGCAGTGCGGGTTGGCCGCCGCACGGCAGGCGTTGCTGGCGGGGTTGGTCGGGCCCGGGGAGCGGACGCGAGTGTGGGCCCTGCTGCAGTCCGTGGTCAACGGTGGGCTGGCGGTCGGCGCGGGGCTCGGCGGGGTGGCGTTGCACGTGGACACGGCGGCGGCGTACCTGGTGGTGTTCGCGGTGGACGCGGTCGGGTTCCTGGTCGCGGCGGTAGTGCTGCGCCGGGTGCCGGAGGTGGAGGCGGTCGCCACCACGGGACGGCTCGGTGTACTTCGGGACCGGCCGTACGCCCTGGTGACGTTGCTGAACTCGGTGTCGCTGCTCTACATGCCGATGCTGAGCCTGGTCGTGCCGCTGTGGGTCGCCGAACGCACCTCCGCCCCGAAGTGGGTCGTCAGCCTGCTCTTCGTGCTCAACACGGCTGCGGTGGTGGTGGGGCAGGTGCGGCTGGCGCGCGGTGTCACGGACCTGCGCACGGCGACGCGGTCGGTGCGGCGGGGTGGCGTGCTGTTGCTGGCGTCCTGCGTGGTGTTCGCCCTGTCCGCAGGTGTACCCGATTGGGTGGCCGTGGCGCTGCTCGTGGGTGCGGCGGGCATCCAGGTCGTCGGCGAGATGCGGCACGGCGCGGGCTCGTGGGAGATCGGGTTCGGCCTCGCGCCGGCCGACAAGCAGGGCCAGTACCAGGGGTTCTACGGCACGGGCACGGCCGTGGCGCGCACCGTCGGCCCGCTGCTGCTCACCACCCTCGTGCTGGGCGGGGGAGCGGTGGGCTGGCTCGTGCTCGGCGCGCTGTTCCTGGCCGCCGCGCTGGCCATGACGCCCGCCGTGGCGTGGTCCGAGCGGTCGCGGCGGAAAATGATTGGCGTCGCGGCGTGAACCAGGCTACGGTCATGACCATGTTCTTCCAGATCTACCTCTGAGGACTTCTTCCTCCAGCGCCGCACCGGCCTCGGGCCGTGCCGCGCCCTTCTCCTGGTGGCCTTAGCGGCTCTTCTCACGACCGTGTCGAACCACGGGTCGTAGCCCTTTGCACGCCTCGAACACCGAGGAGGCGAACGCATGCCCACCATGCGCAACGAACCGCCACACGACGACCAGCCGACCAACCGCGCCGCACGCCGCGGCGCCCGCGGCAACGGCGCGGTGCACCCGCGCTTCGGCGGTGGCCGAGCCGTCGTCAACCCGCGCCAGTACGCCATGCGGCGTCGCTGACCAGCGACATCGCCACACCCAGGAGGCAAACATGACCGATCAGGACGTTCCGCAGGCCGACGGCGGCGAGCAGGACCAGCCGGAGCAGCCCGCCGTTCCGCTCAACCGCGCGGCCCGCCGCGGTCACGCCCAGAAGAACGACGGCGTGAACAAGAACCCGGGCCGCCCGCACCAGAACACGTTCGTCGGACGGCGCGTGTTCCGGCGCACGAGCGGCGGCTGAGCGACGACGACCACCGGCACGCGACCGCTCGACTAGTCTCCGGTGCGCGATGAGCGCACACCTGGTGAGCCCGGAGCTGGTCGGGCGGTCGGCCGAACTCGGGCACCTCGCGGGCGCGTTCGACCACGCGCCCGCGACGGTGCTCGTCGGCGGTGAGGCGGGCGTCGGCAAGTCCCGGCTGCTCGACGACTTCACGTCGCGCCTGGACGCCACCGTGCTGCTCGGCGGATGCGTCGAGCTGGACGGGCTGCCGTTCGCGCCGTTCGTCGCGGCCCTGCGCGGTGTCGGGGTGACCGACTCCGAACGCGCCGACCTCGCGCCGCTGCTGCCGTCCTTCCACGGCGAGGCGACGGGCGACGAGGCGCGACCGAGGCTGTTCGAGGGCGTCGTGTCGTTGCTGGCCAGGCTTTCCGCGCCACGACCGGTGGTGCTCGTGGTCGAGGACGCGCACTGGCTCGACCGCTCCAGCCGCGACCTGCTCGACTTCCTGGTGCGCAACCAGCGCGCGGTGCCGCGGTCGTTGGTCGTGGTGACCTACCGCTCCGACGAACTCGGCGGACCGGTGCGGCCGTTGCTGGCCGAGCTGAGCCGGGTGCCGTGGGTGCGCCGGATCGAGCTGCCCCGGCTGTCCGCCCGCGACGTGCGGGCCCAGCTGCGCGGGATCCTCGGCGCGGAACCGGATCCGGTGGCCGCGAGCGCCGTGTTCCGGCGCAGCGAGGGCAACCCGCTGTTCGTCGAGGCGCTGGTGGACGGCGCGGCGGAGCTGTCGCTGGAGGAGTTGCTGCTCAGCCGGGTCGAACGGCTGGAGCCGGACGCCGTCGCCCTGGTGCGCGCCGCCGCCGTCGGTGGCCGACGTGTGTCCCACGAGATCCTGAGCGAAGTGCACGACGTCACGCCGATGCGGTCCATCGTGGACGGTGGCGTGATGGTGGTGGACGGTGACGGCTACGCGTTCCGGCACGCGTTGATCCGCGACGCGGTCTACCGGCGGCTGCTCCCCGGCGAACGGGTCGAGCTGCACGCGCGGTACGCCGCCGTGCTGCCGGGGTCCGCAGCCGCCGAGCTGGCGCACCACCGGTACGCGGCCGGTGACGTCGCGGGCGCGGTGTCCGCCGCGTGGGAGGCCGCCGGCCACGCCCGTCGCGCGTTGGCCTACGCCGAGCAGCTGGCCATGCTCGACCGCGTGTTGTCCTTGTGGGACAACGCGTCGCACCTCGGCGTCGACCGCCTCACCGTGCTGGAGGCGGCCGGCGAGGCGGCGAGCCGCGCGGGGGAGCACGAGCGCGGCGAGGAGCTGACCAGCGAGCTGCTGGCCCACCTCGACCCGGGGGCCGAGCGGATCCGGTACGCGGCAGTGTTGGAGCAACGCGGTCGGCTGCGCGCCCAGCTCGGGCGGCGGGGCGCGCTCGAGGACCACCGCGAGGCCGTGCGGCTCGCGCCCGAGGGGCACCCGATCCGCGGTTACCTGCTCAACTCGCTGGCTGCCCGGCTGATGGCGATCCCGCTCCCGGACGAGGCGCGCGAGGTCGCGGAAGAGGCGCTGGACGCGGCCCACCACGCCGGCGACGACCCGTCCGAGGCCGCTGCCCTGATCACCCTGGCCGTGCTGGACGCGCGGCTCGGCGACCTGGACGCGCAGCTGCCCCGGCTGCGCCGCGCGCGGGCCATCGCGGAGAACGTCGCCGCGCACCGCGTGCGGCTGCGCGCGCTGCACTGCGAGTCGTCGTTGTCCGAGGCGTACGGGCGGGTCGCGGAGGCCGAGGAGCTGGCCCGGCTGGGCCTGCGGACGGCCCGCGAGCTCGGGTTGGCCCGGTCCGCCGGCGCGTCGCACGCCGTGGACCTGACCAGGGCGTTGATCGCGGCGGGCCGGTGGGACGAGGCGCTGGAGTGCGTCGACCACGCCCTCGACCACGCGCCGCCGGCGGTCTACCACGCGCACCTGCTGTGCCTGGCGGGGTTCGTGGACGTGCGGCGCGGCCAGGTCGACCGGGCCGAGTGGGCGTTGACCAGGGCGCGGGAGCTGGCCGACGCCCCGTTCGTCCAGGACCCGCTGCAACTGCACCGGCTGGAGGCCGAGGTGCGGTGGGCGCAGGGCCGGGTGGACGAGGCGGCGGCCGTGGTGCGGGCCGCGTTCGCCCTGCCGCACGCGCGGATCGCGTCCCGGTTCTCCTGGCCGCTGGCCGCGTTGGGCGTGCGGCTCGGGGTGGCCGTGCCGGACCTGCCGGTGGCCGGGCCGGTGCAGGCCGCGTGGGCGTCGACGTGCCGGGGCGAGTGGCGGGCCGCGGTCGAGGCGTGGGAGGCGTTGGGCCAGCCCTTGTGGCACGCCGAGGCGTTGTTCGGGCTGGCCTCGGAGACCCGGGACGCCGAGGCGTTGCGGCGGGCGGCGGAGCTGGCCGAGGGGCTGGGCGCGACGCCGTTGCGCGACCGGGTCGCGGAGCTGGCTCGGCGGGCGCGGGTGACGTTGACGGGCGAGGGCGACTCGCACCGGGCCAGGTTCGGGTTGACCGGGCGCGAGGTGGAGATCCTGCGGCTGGTCACGGACGGCCTGGCCAACCGGGAGATCGCCGAACGGCTCTTCATCTCGGTGAAGACGGCGAGCGTGCACGTGTCGAACATCCTCGGCAAGCTCGGCGTGGCCAACCGGGTCGAGGCGGCGGCGACGGCGCACCGGCTGAGGCTGTTCGAATAGGGCTCGTGCCCGATGCCGCGCGGGGCGCCTTAGACCGACCGTTGACGGCATGGAGATCTTGGGGATCGCGGGGAGTCTCCGCGCGCAGTCGTTCAACCGGAGGCTGTTGGCCGCCGCACGGCACGAGCTGCCGGCCGGCGCGCGGTTGGCGTCGTGGGACGGGCTGGCGTCCGTGCCGCCGTTCGACGAGGACGCCGAGGACGGGCCGGTGCCGCCGCCGGTCGCGGCGTTGCGGGAGGCGGTCGCGTCGGCCACCGCGTTGCTGATCGCGACGCCGGAGTACAACGGGTCGGTCCCGGGGCAGTTGAAGAACGCGCTGGACTGGGCGTCCCGGCCGCGCGGCACGGGCGTGCTGACGGGCAAGCCGGTCGCCGTGGTCGGCGCGAGCCCCAGCCCGCACGGCGCGGCGTCGGCGCAGGAGGACCTGCGGAGGGTGCTGACCGCGGCCGGTGCGACGGTGATCGGCGCGCCGGTGGTGGTCGGGCACGCGTTCCGCCGGTTCGACGAGCACGACAGGTTGCTGGACCACGAGCTGCGCGCGGCGCTGGGCGGGGTGCTCGCCGAGCTGGTCGGCCGGGTGGCCGCGTGACCGCCGTCGTGGAGCGCACCCGCTGGAGCGCGGTGTGGGCGGTGTCGTCCGCGATCGTGCTGGGGGCGCTCGACCTCACCGCCGTGGCGGTGGCGTTGCCGGTGCTCGGGGCGGAGCTCGACGCCGGGCCCACGGTCACCCAGTGGGTCCTGCTGGCCTACAACATCCCGTTGATCGCGTTGAGCATCCCGGCCGGCAGGTGGCTGGACCGGGCCGGGCACCTGCCCGCGTTCCTGCTGGCGGTCGGCGGGTTCGGGGCGACCAGCCTGCTGATCGCGCTCGCGCCCAACGCCGCGGTGGTGTTGATCGGGCGGGCCTTGCAGGGGGTGTTCAGCGCGTTGATCGGCGCACTGGCCATGCCGGTCATCGCGGCCAACGTGCGCCCGGAACACCGAGCGCGCGCGATGGGGATCGTGCTCACGCTGATCCCGTTGAGCGGCGTGGCCGGACCGGCGTTCGGCGGGGTGCTGACCGACCTGTTCGGCTGGCGGTCCGTCTTCCTGATCAACCTGCCGGTGGTGGCGCTCGCCGTGCTGGTCGGGCGGCGGGGGATCGCCACGGACGGGCGCGGGTTGCCGTGGCCGTGCGCGCGGCTGCTGGTCGAGTCGGCGGTGCTCGGTGCGCGGGTGGTGCGGCTGCCGTCGGTGGCGACGCCGCTGGTGGCGATGGTGCTGATCGTGATCGGGGCCGGTGCGCTGCACTTCGCCGTGCCCTACGCGTTGGTGGACCTCCCGTCGCGCACGGTCGGGCTGGTGCTGCTGGCGTTCTCGGCGGGGATGGCGGTGCTGTCGCCGGTGGCGGGGGTGATCGCGGACCGGTACGGGTACCGGCTGGTCGCCGTGGTCGGCACGGCGGTGGCCTTGATCGGTACGGTCCTGCTGCTCCAGGCGGGTGACGACCCGTGGGACCTGGCGTGGCGGCTGGCGGTGGTCGGGATCGGGCACGGGCTGTTCGCCGGGCCGAACGCGGCGGCCGTCATGGCGCGGACGCCACCGGAGCTGATGGGCACCTCCGGAGGCGTGACGACGCTGGTCCGCACGGTCGGCTTCTCGGTCGGGCCGGCGTTGGGAGCGGCGCTCGGCGGGTTCCACCAGACCGTCGTGGTGCTGGTCGCGATCACCGCCGCGGGCGTCCTCGCGACGGTCGCGCGGGTCGGGACGACGTGACGGGGTCGTGCTCTCTTCGGGCGCGCGATCTGCCGATCACGTCCTCGGCGAACTAGCCTGAGCTGGGTAGCAACCGGGTCTGGCGGAGATCGGGAGGCGCCCATGAGGATCGCTGACGTGTTGCGCAACAAGGGTTCGGCCGTGGCCACGGTCGAGTCGAGAGCGTCGGTCGCGGAGCTCGTCGCCGCGCTGGCCGAGCACAACGTGGGCGCGATGGTCGTGCTCGGGCCCGGGGGCATCGCCGGGATCGTGTCCGAACGCGACGTCGTGCGGAAGCTGAACGACCGGGGCGGCGAGCTGCTGGCCGCGCCGGTGGCGGAGATCATGACCAGCGAGGTGCTCACCTGCACGCCGCGGGACTCGGTCGACAGCCTCACGGTGTTGATGACCGAGCGGCGCATCCGGCACGTGCCGGTGGTCGACGGCGGTGAGCTGGTCGGCATCGTGAGCATCGGCGACGTGGTGAAGAGCCGGATCAACCAGTTGCAGGAAGACCACGACCAGCTGACCGCGTACATCGTGCAGGGGTAGCCACCGGCCGCGCGGGCGTCCCCGGGTGTCCGCGCGGCCGCGTCGTCAGCTGTCGCGCCCGCGGTGGTAGTGCCGGCTGACCCTGGCCCGGTTGCCGCACGAGGGCTTGCACCACTCCTGCCGTGGGTGCGCCTTGACGAAGTACCGGATGCACCGGGGCGCGGGGCAGGCGCGCAGGTCGGCCCGCGTGCCGCCGGCCAGGAACTCGATCGCCGCGGTCGCCACCGCCGCCAGCAGGCGGTCGCCCTCGTCGGCCGAGTCCACGTAGCGCAGCCTCGGCTGCTCGTCCCACTCCAACCGCGCCGCCCGCGGCGCCCGCGCGGCGGCGTCGTTGACGACCTCCAGCGCGCGTCCGACGTCCATCAGGTGCGGCGTGTCCAGGCGTTCGTCGGCCTGCGCGGCGTGCGCGAACAGCGACCGCACGGCCCAGCGCAGCTCGACCGCCCGCTGCCGCAACGCCTCGTCCGCCCGCACCCCGGCCCACGCGGTGAAGCCCTCCGGCGTGGCCAGGTCGTCCACGAGCCCGCCGTGCCCGTCGTGCCGGACCGTGCCCGCGAACTCCAACGCCAGTGCCACCCGGCCGAGTCTAGTGATAGGTTCCCTAACGGACTTGAGCGAATCAACCATTAGGGGGAACGTGTGACGATCCAGGCGAACGCGCTGGACGCCCACCGCAGGCTGGCCGCCGCGATCGAGGACCTGACCGACGAGCAGGTGGCGCAGCCGTCGGCGCTGCCCGGCTGGACGCGCGGCCACGTGCTGGTCCACCTGGCGAACGTCACGGTCGCGCTGGCGGGCCAAGCCGAGCACGAGGGCACGAAGGTCGAGCCCTACCCCGGTGGCCGACCCGCCCGGGACGCCGCGATCGAGGCGGGCGCCGGGCGTTCCGCGGCGGAGCACCGGGCCGCGATCGCCGACGCCGTCGCCCGGCTCACCAAGGCGTGGGACGACGTCCGGGACTGGGACACCCCGGTCTACTACCGCGACGGCACGCTGACCGGCACCGCCTACGGGGTCTGGCGCGAGGTCGAGATCCACCTGCGCGACCTCGACCTCGGCCCCGTCACCTGGTCGCCCGAGTTCTGCGAGCACGCCGTCGACTTCCTGTCCGCCCGCGTGCCCGACGGCGTCCGGCTCACCCTCCAGGCCCCGGAACGCCGGTGGAGGATCGGCGAGGGCGAGGACGTCACCCTGACCGGCTCGCTCACCGACCTGACCGCGTGGCTGGCGGGCCGCGAGCCGGCCGGGACGATCACCGGCGAGGCGCCCGAGCTCAAGCCCTGGCCGTAGCCCGGTCGGGCAGGTCCAGGCCGAACTCCTCGCGCAGCACCGTCTCCCGCTCCCTGGGCGTCAGGGTGCGCTTGACGACCGAGCCGTCCGGGCGCGTCTCGGTCAGCTCGAAGTCCTTGAGGTTGTGGCGGGCGTGGTCGTCGGTGCGCTGCGCCAGCAGTGGGCCGACGAACGAGGACGCCGGGTTCGTGGACATGTAGTAGTTCAGGATCCGGTAGTCGGCGGGCCCGCGCGGGTCCTCGGTGAAGTCGTACAGCGCGAACCAGTCGCCGGCCTGCAACGACCGGAGCGTCCACACGCCGTCGGCGTGGTCGAGCCGGAACGTCCAGTCGCCCTGCCGGGCGGACGCGCCGGCGGTCAGCGGCAGCGGCTCCAGCAGCCCGCCGCCGCCGAAGCCGACGTCGACCAGCCAGCGCCGGTCCACCCGCAGCACGGCGTGCGTGCGGGGGATGTCGCCCGTGCGGCCGAGCAGCACGCGGCCGGTCAGCCCGGTCACCTCGTAGCCGAGCCGGTCGAGCACGGCGGCGAACAGCAGGTTCTGCTCGAAGCAGTACCCGCCGCGCCGCCGTGCGACCAGCTTGCCCTGCAACGACGGCACGTCCAGCGCGATCGGCACGCCGTCGCGCACGTCGGCGTTCTCGAAGCTGATGGCCGCCAGGTGCGCGCGGTGCAGGCCGCGCAGCGTGCTCGCCCGGTCGGCGGCGGGGTCGGGGGTGAAGGCGACGCGGTCGAGGTACGCGTCGAGGTCGAGGAGTTCGCCATTCCACACCGGGCCAGGATGTCAGCCACGACACCGGTCCTGTCACGCTTCGGCCGCGCACGCCGTCCGAGGTGCATGAGCTTCCTCCGGATCGGACTGTGGTTCCTGGCCGCCGTGCAGGCGGGTGTCGGCGGCTGGGCGTTGCTCTCGCCGCAGGGCTTCTACGACGGCTTCCCGGCGCCCGGCCACCACTGGGTGGCGATGTTCCCGCCGTTCAACGAGCACCTGCTGCGCGACTTCGGCAGCCTCAACCTGGCGCTCGCGGTCGTGTTGGCGTTCGCCGCGACCAACCTGCTCCTGGCCCGCGCCGTCCTGGTGTCCTACCTGGTGTTCGCCGTGCCGCACCTGGTGTTCCACCTCGGGCACCTCGACCACATGCCGGTGGTCGACCAGGTCGGCAACGTGGTGACACTGGCGCTCGCGGTGGTCCTGCCGGTCGTCCTGCTCGTCGTCGACGCCCGACGCCCGGCCGCTGCTCCGCGACCGCAGGGCGGCTAAGTTCGAGTGATGCTGCACGAGATCGCCGAAGCCACCAGGGGCTTCCTCGACCTGCTCGACGACGGGCAGCGGGCGGTGGCGGCCCGGGACGTGGCCGACGACGACCTGCGCACGCGATGGGCGTACACGCCGGGGCAGCGGCCGGGCCTCGGCTACGGCGACCTGGCCCGTGACCAGCGCAAAGCCGTGCACCGGCTGCTGTCGTGCGTGCTCAGCCCGCACGCCTACGCGCAGACCACGGCGATCATGGCGCTGGAGGACGTGCTCGACGACCGCGAAGGCGGCACCCGCGACCGGCACCAGGGCGACTACTGGACCGTGCTGCTCGGCGAGCCCGGCGACGAGCCGTGGGGCTGGCGGGTCGAGGGCCACCACCTGTCGGTGAGCGTGGTCGTGGCCGACGGGCGCGTGTCGGCGACGCCGTTCTTCCTCGGCGCGCACCCGGCCCGCACCACGTACCGGGGTCGCACGGTCCTCCAACCGCTGCGGCTGGAAGAGGAGCTGGCGCGCGAGCTGCTGGACCGGATGGGTCGCACGGCACGCGGGTTGGCCGTGGTCTCCGACACGCCGCCGCCGGACCTGAAGACCGGCAACGCGCGCCGGGTCGGCGACCTCGACCCCGTCGGCGTCACGCCCGCCCAGCTCGACCGCGCCTCGCGCGGGCTGCTCGTCGGGCTGGTGCGGTACTACCTGGACCGGCTCACCGGCGACCTGGCCGACGAGGAGTTCGAGGCGCTGGACCCCGACCGGCTGCACTTCTCGTGGGAGGGGTCGGACAAGCGCGGTGCGGGGCACTACTACCGGATCCAGGGGCCGGACCTGCTGATCGAGTACGACAACACGGACAACGACGCCAACCACGCGCACACGGTGTGGCGACGGCGGTCCGGCGACTTCGGCGAGGACCTGCTCGCGGCCCACCGCGCCTCGGTGAGGCACCCGTGACCCCAGAAGGAATGACTCCAGAAGAGGCGATCGCCGAGCAGGAGCGGCTGCGGCCCTCGGTGTCGACGGTGACCGATCCCGGGCTGGTGGTGCGGCACGTCGCCGGGCTCGACGTGTCCTACGCCGACGACGAACGGCTGGCGGCGGCGGTCGTGGTGCTGGACGCGGAGTCGTTGCGGACCGTGGACTCCGTCGTGGTGACGGGCAAGGCGGACTTCCCGTACGTGCCGGGGCTGTTCGCGTTCCGGGAGCTGCCGTCGTTGCTGGAGGCGGTGGGGAAGCTGACCGTGACGCCGGACCTGCTGGTGTGCGACGGGCAGGGGTTGGCGCACCCGCGGCGGTTCGGGCTGGCCTGCCACCTCGGGGTGGTGACCGGCCTGCCGAGCGTCGGGGTGGCCAAGACGCCGATGGGCCGGTTCGAGATGCCGGACGACGCGCGCGGCGCGCACACCGACCTCGTGGACGACGGGGAGGTCGTGGGACGGGCGTTGCGGACGCGGGACGGGGTGAAGCCGGTGTTCGTGTCCGTGGGTCACCGCATCGACCTCGACCGGGCGTGCGCCGAGGTGCTGCGGCTGTGCGTGACGCGGCTGCCGGAGACGACCCGGCGCGCGGACGCGCTGGGCCGGGCTCAGCTCAGGTAGGCCAGCTCCGGGTGCCGGCGGACGTAGGTGTCCAGCAGGCTCCTGGCGGTGGCGACCGAGTCGACCAGCGGGTGCAGGGCGAACGCCTTGAGCGCGGCCGGGCGCGTGCCCTCCATGATCAGCCGGTCCACGGCCTTGACCGACGTGACGAGGCCCGCCGCGTGGTCGGGCAGCGGGCTCACCGGCAGTGGACGCGCGCCCGCGGCGTCCACTTCGCACGGCACCTCGACGATCGCGTCGTCGTCCACTGTGGACAAGGTGGAGTTGTTGGGCACGTTGAGGATCAGCGTGGCGGTCTCGTTGTCCGCGATGGCGCGCATGAGCGCCATGGCCACGTGTTCGTAGCCACCGCCTTCGAGGCTGTCGCGCTCCCGTTCCTGAGCCATGTACGTCGCTTCACGCTCCAGCCGCGTGGTCTCCCAGTCCACGTCGCCGTCGTAGAAGCGTTTTTGTTGGTCGAGCAGGAAAGCGCCGCGGTTGTCGCCCAACGCCTCACGCGTCGAGTAGTAGTAGTGCAGGTACTCGTTGGGGATCACGCCCAACGCGCGCAGCCACTCCGCGCCGAAGAGCCGGCCTTCCTCGAACCCCGCCAACGCCTCGTCGTCGTCCAGCAGGGTGGGCAGCAGGTTCTCCGTGCCCAGGTAGACGCCCTGCAGCCAGCCGAGGTGGTTCAGGCCCGCGTAGTCGAAGGTCGGGTTCTCCAGGTCGAGCGCCTTGGCGACGCGGCGGCACAGGCCCAGCGGCGAGTCGCAGATGCCGATCACCCGTTCGCCCAGGTGGCGGGCCATGGTCTCGGTGATCAGCCCGGCCGGGTTGGTGAAGTTGACGACCCACGCGTGCGGCGCGAGCTCGGCGATGCGCCGGGCGATCGCGTCCGCCGCCGGCACGGTGCGCAGGCCGTACGCGATGCCGCCCGCGCCGACGGTCTCCTGCCCGAGGACGCCGTGCGCGTGCGCCACCTCCTCGTCGATCGCGCGTCCGGCCAGGCCGCCGACCCGGATCGCGGAGAACACGAAGTCCGCGCCGCGCAGCGCCTCGTCCAGGTCCGTGGTGGCGGTGACCGGCGGGCCGTCGCGCAGCACGTGGCGGATCGCGTTCAACCGGTGCGCGTCCACGTCGTGCAGCACGAGTTCGGTGATGTGCTCGTCCAGTGCCTTGTGCACGAGCGGCACGCGGAAGCCGCCGCCGCCCAGGATGACCAGCCTCATGCGTCCCATCCTGCCCCGGCGAGCAGCGCCACGAAGGCCGCGGCGAGCGGATCGGGCGTTTTGTGCCCGTACGCGACCAGCGTCCGCCGCACCGGGGGATCGGTGCGCAGGACCGTGCCGTCGAACGTCTCCGGCACGATGTTGCGCGGCACGAGCGCGGGCCCGAGCCCGGACGCGGCCAGCACGGGCGCCGCGGCGGTCTGCTCGGTGCGCACGGCCGCGCCCGGCTGGAAGCCGCGGTCCGCGCACGCCGCGTCGACCAGGTCCGCCAGGCCGTTGCCCGGCGCGTAGTGCACCCACCCGACGTCGGCGAGCTCGCGCAGGTCGATCGGCTCGCGGTGGTGCGTGTCGGGCGGCAGGACGATCACGAACTCCTCCACGCCGAGCCGCTGCGTGAAGCCGACCCAGTTCACCGGCTCGGGGCCGAGGGCGATGTCGGCCTGCCCGTCGGCCATCGCCTCCCGCAGCTCGTCGGCGTGGCGGTGCTCGAACAGGCGGATCCGGACGTCCGGGTGCTCGGCGCGCCAACGCCGGAGCACGGCCGGCAGCACGCCGAGGGTGAGCGAGTAGAGCGTGGCCACGCGCAGTTCACCGCACTCCACGCCCGCCGTGCGTCGTGCGGCGGTGAGCGCGCGCTCCGCCTCGTCCAGGGCGGCACGGGCGTGGGGCAGCCAGGCGCGACCGGCGGGCGTGAGGCGGACGGCGCGGGGGAGCCGGTCGAGCAGCCGGGCGCCCACGGCCCGTTCCAGGGCCAGGATCTGGTGGGAGAGGGCGGGCTGGGTGACGTGCAGCAACTCGGCGGCGCGGGTGAAGGAGCCCTCGTCCACGACCGTGATCAGGTACTCGAACTGCCGCAACGTCATGACTTCAGCTTATGCGTTCCAGAAAGAACATGCCTTGGACTTATGAGGCCCGGTCATCCCATGATTGGTCCATGGCATTGACCGAACAGGCCCGCGCGGTGCTGGACAAGATCGCGGGCGCGCCACCGCTGGAGGAGCTGACCGTCTCCGAGGCACGCCGGGCGCAGTGGGGGTTCGTCGCGTTCCAGGGCCCGCGGGAGCCGGTCGCGCGCGTCGCGCACCTCTTCGTGCCCGGACCGACGGCCGACCTGCCCGCGCGGATCTACTACCCCGAGGGCGACGGGCCGTTCCCGGCGATCGTGTTCCTGCACGGCAGCGGCTGGGTGACGTGCAACCTCGACCTCTACGACGTGGCGCTGCGCGCGCTGGCCAACGCCACCGGGCACGCGGTGTTCGCGGTGAACTACCAGAAGGCGCCGGAGCACCCGTTCCCCGTGCCGCTGGACGACTCGTACGCGGCCACGGCGTGGCTGTTCGAGCACGCGGCGTCGGTGGACGTCGACCCGGCGCGGATCGGGGTCATGGGCGACAGCGCGGGCGGCAACCTCGCCGCCGCCGTGGCCCTGAAGGCCCGCGGCGCGCTCGACCTCGCGTTCCAGGTGCTGGTGGTGCCGGCGCTGGACGTCGACTTCACCACCCGGTCCTACGCGGAGCACGCGACGGGCTATGGGCTGTCGACCGCGACGATGCGGTGGTTCTGGTCGCACTACCTCGGTTCGACCCCCGTCTCCGAGCTCGCGGCGCCGTTGCGCGCGTCGGTGGACGGGCTGCCGCCCGCGTACGTGGCCATCGCCGGGCACGACCCCGTGCGCGACGACGGCGAGCGGTACGCCGCCCGGTTGGCGGCGGCCGGCGTGCCGGTGCGGTTGCGGGAGTTCGAGGGCACGATCCACCCGTTCGTGCTGATGGACGGTGAGCTCGACGAGTACCGCGTGCTGCTGGGCGAACTGCGGACCTGGCTCGGTGCCCGGTGATGCCGCCCGCGTTGCTCGCGCTGGCCGTCGGCGCGTTCGGCATCGGGACCACGGAGTTCGTGATCGTCGGCCTGTTGCCGCAGGTGGCGGGCGACCTGGGGGTCTCGATCCCGTCCGCCGGGCTGCTCGTGTCCGGCTACGCGCTCAGCGTGGTGGTCGGCGCGCCGCTGATCACGGCGGGCGGGTCGCGGCTGCCGCGCAAGCAGCTGCTGGTCGGCCTGATGGCGTTGTTCGTCCTGGGCAACCTGGTGTGCGCGGTCGCCGACGACTACGCGGTGCTGATGGTGGGCCGGGTCGTCGCCGCGCTGTGCCACGGCGCGTTCTTCGGCGTCGGGTCGGTGGTCGCGGCCGGGTTGGTCGCGCCGCAGCGGCGGGCGCGGGCGATCGCGATGATGTTCACCGGGCTGACCGTGGCGAACGTGCTCGGCGTGCCGGCGGGCACGGCGCTGGGCCAGGAGTTCGGGTGGCGGTCGACGTTCTGGGCGGTGACCGCGCTGGGCGTGCTCGGGCTGGTGGGGATCGTGGCGCTGGTGCCGCCGCAGCCCGCGTCGACCGGGCTGCGCGGCGAGCTGGCGGTGTTCCGGCGGCCGGGCGTGTGGCTGGCCCTGGTCACGACGGCGCTCGGGTTCGGCGCGGTGTTCGCGTCGTTCACCTACGTCGCGCCGATGATGACGGAGGTGGCCGGGTTCTCGCCGGTCGCGGTGACGTGGCTGCTGGTGCTGTTCGGGGTGGGGCTGTTCGTGGGGAACGTGGTGGGCGGGCGTGCGGCGGACCGTCGTCTGATGCCGAGCCTGTACGCGTTCCTGGGCGCGTTGGCGGTGGTGTTGGCGGTGTTCGCGTTCACCGCGCAGTGGGCCGTGCCGGCGGCGATCACGATCGCGGTGTTCGGCGTGTTCGGGTTCGCGACCGTGGCGCCGTTGCAGGCCACGGTGTTGGAGCAGGCGTCGGGCGCGCCCGCGCTGGCGTCGGCGGCGAACATCGCCGCGTTCAACCTCGGCAACGCGGCGGGCGCGTGGCTGGGCGGCGCGGCGATCGACGCCGGGTTCGGCTACACCGCGCCCAACTGGGTGGGCGCGGCGCTGGCGCTGGCCGGTCTCGGGGTCGCGGTGGCGAGCGGTGTCAGTGACCGAGCGCGTCGATCTCGGCCAGCAGTGACCGCTTGAGGTCCTCGGAGGCGAAACTGGCCCGCACCCCGGTGCGGGCCAGTTCGGCGAGCTCGCCGCGGCCCAGGCCGAACACCTCGTGGCACAGCAGGTACTCGCGGTCCAGGTCGGTGTGGAACATGCCGGGGTCGTCCGTGGCCAGGGTGACCGGCACGCCCGCGTCGAGCAGCCTCGGCAACGGGTGGTCCTCCAAGTCCTTGACGGCGCCCGTGCGGAGGTTCGAGGTCGGGCACACCTCCAGGGTGATCCGCTCGTCGGCCAGCCGCCGCAGCAGCTCCGGGTCGCGCGCCGCGTTGACGCCGTGGCCGATCCGCTCGGCGTGCAGCTCGTCGAGCGCTTCCCGGACCTGGTCCGGGCCGGTGGTCTCGCCCGCGTGCGGCACGCAGTGCAGGCCCGCGTCCCGGGCGACGGTGAACGCCTCGCGGAACGCCCGCCGGGGCGCGTCCGCCTCGAACCCGCCGAGCCCGAAGCCGACGGTGCCCGGCGGCCGGTGCGTGACGGCGTACTTCGCGCTGGTCAGGCCGAAGTCCCGGTCCCACAGGCCGGGGATGTCGAACACCCACGCCAGCTCGACGCCGTGCTCGGCCAACGCCTGCTCGCGGCTGGTGGTCAGCGCCTCGTCCAGCTCCTCCGGCGCGATGCCCGCGCGCAGGTGGCTGGTCGCGCTCACGGTCACCTCGGCGTAGCGGACGTTGCGCCGCGCCTGCTCCTCGGCCAGGCCCAGCACCAGCGCGGCGACGTCGTCGCCCGTGGTGACCAGGTCGTTCACCGCGGCGTAGACGTCGATGAAGTGGCCGAAGCCGGTGAACTCGTAGAACCGGAGCAGCTCCGGCTCGTCGGTCGGGACGCCGTGCCCGGCGTGCCGGCGGGCGAGGGTGAGGACGGTGGCGGGGGAGGCTGACCCGACGAGGTGGACGTGCAACTCCACTTTGGGCAGCGCGGCGATGAAGTCAAGCATGGCCCGGGGGAGTCTGCACAGGTCTCCGCCGCTGGTCAAGGGGCCGTTCGTCGGGTCTTCGATTGATGTCCACTGTGGACTTCCGGAACCCTTGACAGGGGTTGGGGCGCGGGGGAGGGTCACCGGCAAACCTGTCCTACACATGATGGGGGTTCGGTCGTGAAGGGTGCACGGAGAGCCGCGGTGCTCGCCGCTCTGGTGACGTTGCCGCTGGGGCTGACGCCCGCGGTGGCCGGCGCCGTCGCGGAAGGCCCGGTGTTCGTCGGTGGCGAGGCGCAACCCGTCTTCGACCCGAAGGACGTGGTCCGCGAGAGCGTCTGGGTGCGCGCGCCGGTCGACAGCGACCGCGACGGCCAGGACGACGAGGTCTACACCGAGGTGGTGCGCCAGAAGGCCACCGACCGCGGGCTGAAGGTGCCGGTGGTGTTCTTCAACAGCCCGTACTTCTCCGGCGGCAACGACGTGGCCAACCACGACGTGGACGTGGAGCTGTACGTGCCGAACCGGCGCGGCGGGTACGACAAGCGGGACGGTTCGCTGCTCAAGGCCGAGGCGGACGAGCGGATCGCCGCCGCCGTCGGGCCCAACCCGGCGCCGATCCGGTCCGGCCGCTACGAGGACTACTTCGTCTCGCGCGGCTTCGCCATGGTGTACGCCGAGTCGCTCGGCACCGGCAAGTCGACCGGCTGCCCCACCTCGGGCGGCCACAACGAGACCGTGGGCTCGAAGTCCGTGGTCGACTGGCTCAACGGCCGCACCACCGCGCGTGACGCGGCGGGGGCGCCGGTCACGGCGGGCTGGACCACCGGCAAGGTCGCGATGATGGGCGTGTCCTACAACGGCACCCTGCCCAACGCCGTGGCGGCCACCGGGGTCGAGGGCCTGGAGGCCATCGTGCCCATCGCGGCCATCTCGAGCTGGTACGACTACTACCGGGCCGACGGCGCGGTGGTCGCGCCCGGCACGTTCCAGGGCGAGGACCTGGACGTGCTCGCGGAGTACGTCTACACGCGCGAGGACCGGGAGGTCTGCAAGCCGGTCATCGCCGACGTGGCGGCCCGGCAGGACCGCGTGACCGGCGACTACAGCGAGTTCTGGGACGAGCGCAACTACGTCAAGGACGCGTCGAAGGTGCGGGCCGCGGTCCTGGCCGTGCACGGGCTGAGCGACTGGAACGTCAAGGTCAAGCACGTCGCGCAGTGGTACGACGCGCTGCGGCGGCACGGCGTGGAGCACAAGATCTGGCTGCACCAGTCCGGGCACACCGACCCGGACACGCTGCGGTCGGTCGAGTGGCGGCGCACGATCAACCGCTGGTTCAGCCACTACCTGTACGGCGTCGACAACGGCATCGAGCGCGAGCCCAAGGCGACGATCCAGCGCGAGGACAAGACCACGTGGGTGGACGAGGCCGACTGGCCCGCTCCCGGCACGTCGACCGCCCGGGTGTACCCGTGGGCGGGCGGCACGGCCAAGGGCGCGCTGCGGTTCGCGTCCGTGCCCGGCAACGCGGTGGTCGAGACGTTGCGCGACGACTCGTCCAAGCTCGCCGAGGACCTGATCGACCTGCCCACCTCCGGCAACCGCCTGTCGTACACGACGGGGCCGACCTCCACGCCGCTCCGGTTCTCCGGCGTGGCCCGGGTCGACCTGGCGATCTCGTTCGACCGGCCGGCGGCCAACGTGACCGCGCTGCTGGTGGACCGGGCGCCGGACGGCACGTCGCACGTGATCACGCGCGGGTGGACCGACCCGCAGAACCGGGTGTCGCCGTCGCGGACCAAGCCGATCGATCCGGGCAAGCAGTACCGGGTCGAGGTCGAGCTGGAGCCGAACGACTACGTGGTCCCGTCTGGTCACCGCGTCGAGTTCGTGCTGATCTCTTCTGACCACGACTACACGCTGCGGCCGAACCCGGGCGCGGGGCTGTCGATCGACCTGACGTCGACGGTCGTGGAACTCCCCGTGGTCGGGGGCCTCGCCGCGTTGCGCCGATCGGTTGGTTAGAAAGTAATTTACGTAGCGTCTACTTGGAAAGTCTTCCACTAACGGGTGCGGCTGTGGTCGGATCGGCGCCACAGTCGTCAAGGAGGTGGCAGATGAGCCGAACCCGACGCGCTTGGGCCACGGCACTGGTGGCGCCGCTGGTCGGCCTTGTCCTCACGCAGGGCGAGGCCGCCGCGGCGCCGGGGTTCCAGATGCCGTTCCCGTGCAACCAGGTCTGGTCGGGCCAGACCCGGACCAGTCACAGCCCGGCCAACGCCGTGGACTTCAACCGCACCGACGACGCCGGCGATCCCGTGGTGGCGTCGGCGGCGGGCACGGTGACGCGGGTGGAGAACGAGGGCAGCACCAGCTACGGCCGGTGGATCGAGATCGGTCACGGCGGTGGCTGGCGCACCCGGTACGCGCACCTGTCCGTGCAGCGGGTGAGCGTCGGCCAGACCGTGTCGAGGGGTCAGCGCATCGGCGACGTCGGGTCGACCGGCGGTTCGACCGGCCCGCACCTGCACTTCGAGCAGCGGCTCGACGGCGTGGCGCAGAGGATCGTCTTCAACGGCTCGCAGATCCTCTACTGGGGCACGCGCAACTACACCAGTCGCAACTGCTGAGTGGGCGATCGGGTGCTGCTCCGTTCGGTTGGTTAGGAACTAATTCACCAACTCAACACATGGTAAGTCTTCCACTTTGGCGGTCGGGCGTGGTCGGATGATCACCCTTAGTCGTCAAGGAGGTGGCAGATGAGCCGACGTGTGTTCGTCACGGCCTTGGTGGCGCCGCTGATCGGCCTCGTCCTCACGCAGGGCGAGGCCGCGGCGGCGCCGACCTTCCAGATGCCGTTCCCGTGCAACCAGGTGTGGGAGGGCCAGACCCGCACCAACCACAGCCCCGCGAACTCGGTCGACTTCAACCGGGCGAACGACGACGGCGACCCGGTGGTCGCGTCGGCGGCGGGCAGCGTCACGAGGGTCGCGAACGAGGGCAGCACGAGCTACGGCCGGTGGGTCGAGATCGACCACGGCGGTGGCTGGCGCACCCGGTACGCGCACCTGTCCGCGCAGAGCGTGTCCGTCGGCCAGTCCGTGCGGATCGGCCAGCGGATCGGCAACGTGGGCACGACCGGCGGGTCGACGGGGCCGCACCTGCACTACGAGCAGAGGCTCAACGGCGTCGACCAGAAGATCAAGTTCAACGGGACGCAGATCTACTACTGGGGCACGCGCAGCTACACCAGCCGCAACTCGTGCGGCACGAGCGGGGTGACCGGCACCGTCGGCACCGACAGCGGCGCGTCCGTGACCATCAGGTCCGGTCCCGGCACCCAGTACGCGGCCGTCGGCTCGGTCGCGAACGGCGCCACGGTGACGATCAGCTGCCAGACGCGGGGCGAGACGATCACCGGCAAGTACGGCACCACCAGCCTGTGGGACAAGATCGGGTCGGGGTACATCTCCGATGCCTACGTGTACACAGGTTCGGACGGTCAAGTAGCACCGGACTGCTGAGTTCCCGCAGGTCGCCGGGCCGCTCCCAGTTCGGTGGGAGCGGCCTTTCGCGAGTTGTCCACAGATCGGCGATCGCCGCCGGCCCCCCGGACCGCCCTGGTCCACTGTCGTACCCATGACGAAGCTGCTGCCCCCGACCCGCCTGCGCGACCCGGGCGACCTGATCGCCGCCGTGCCGCACCTGCTGGGCTTCCACCCGTCCGACTCGGTCGTCGTGCTGGTGGTGCGCGACCACGACGTGACCATGACGCTGCGCGCCGACCTGCCGCCCGCCGGCGTGCCGCACCGCCTGGCCGACCGGCTCATCGCGCCGCTGGCCGGGTGCCGGGGCGCCGACGCGGTGGTCGTCGTGATCGGCGGCGGTTCGAGCGACCCGCCCGAGGACCTGCCGCACGACGCGGTGGTGGACGAGCTGGACGACGCCCTCCACGCCGCCGACGTGCCGCTCCTGCTGGCCGTGTGGACGCGTGCGACGGCGAAGGGCGAGCGCTGGTTCGACTACCACGACGTGGGCACCTCGGGCACCGTGCCGGACCCGTCGAGCACGGCGTTCGCCGCGGCGTCGGCGGCGGAGGGCCACGTCACCTACGCCAGCCGTGCGGCGATGGGCGACGTCCTGACCCTGGACCCGCCGGGCGCCCTGTCCCGCCGATCGACCCTCCTCAACCGCCTGTCCGCCGACCACCCACCACCGGACGATGAGACCGTGCCCCGACGCCACCGCGAGCTGATCCACGCCGAGGTGCTGCGCGCGGCCACCCGCAAGCGCCCGTTGACCGACGAAGAGGTGGCCGACCTCGCCCACGCCCTGTCGAACCCGCTGACCAGGGACGCGAGCCTGGCCTACTGCGTCGGCGAGCACGCCGGCAGCGCCGAAGTGCTGTGGACCGAGCTGACCAGGGCGAGCCCCGCGCCGGAACGGGCGGAACCGGCCACCCTCCTGGCCTTCTCGGCGTACATCCGGGGCAACGGCACCCTGGCCCTGCTCGCCCTGGACCGCGCCGAAGAAGCCAACCCCGACCACCGCCTGACCGAACTGCTCCGCGCGGCCCTGCACGGAGGCCTACCCCCAACCCAGATCCGCCACCTGGCCGAACGAGTCGCCGCCACCGACTGGACCACCCCACCCACCAACCTCACCCACCCTGAACCCAGGCCCACCTCACCCTGAACCCAGCCCACCTCCTCATCCACCGGCCCGCCCACGCCCACATCGCGCGGCCCACCCGACGACTGCCGCGCGCCAGTCAGCCGGGCCAGCGGGCAAGCAGGCGGGCGGGCGGCGGGCAGGCGGCACATCATCGACGTCGCGACTACACGATCGGGGGTACCGACACGAAGAACCTTCTCCACCACCACCGCACCGCACCGCACCGCACCCGCACGGGCACGGCACCGCCACCGCACGGCACGGGCACGGGCACCACGGCACCGCCACCGCAGGGCACAGCACGGGCACGGCACCGGGACCGGCACCGGCGTCGCCATCGCACCCGGCACCGGCAGCGACACCGTTACTGATGCCGGCTGCTCGGCTGGCGACGCGTTGGTCTCGCGCTGGTCCAGCGCTGGTCTCGCCCACCTCGGCAAGGGCCGGCGGGTCGGTGCGGAACAGGGTTCGATCAACCCGCCCTGCCTTGCCGTCCGACACCGCCGTCCGACACCGCCGTCCGACACCGCCGTCCGACCCCGCCGTCCGACCCCGCCGTCCGACACCGCCGTCCGACACCGCCGCGGGCGGTGTTACGGCTGGAAGTACTCCGACATCAGGTGGCTGACCCAGGCCGGCTGCCTGACGTCCGCCGGGAGGAACTCCGTCATCGTCGGCTTCAGGTCGATGACGGGGGTGCCGGAGACCGCGTCGAGGCCCACCACCGTCAGTTCACGGCCGTGCACGGACTCGATGGCGCAGCACGTCACCCCGATGCGGTTCGGCCGGCGCGGCCCGCGGCCCGCGAAGATCCCGACGGGCGGGAGGTCCGGGCGGCCGCGGTAGGGGCGGGGTTCGCGGAAGTCGTCGCTCTCCGGGAACTGGTCGAAGACGAAGAGGACCTCCACGTGCGAGAAACCCTCCAGGCCTTGGAGGCACGCCTCGCCGAAGCGCTCGTCGACGGTGATCGTGCTGCGGACGGCACCCCAGTTGTCCGTGTGCTGCACGTCCGTCCGGTCGTTCCGGACGGTACCGATCGGTGTGACTTCGAAGCTCGGCATGACAGGGGTTCTCTCTTCGGTCAGCGTTGCCTGGAGGGGGGATGACTGCGAGCTGTGCTGCGGCCTGGTGCGCGCCGGCGGGCTCGGCGCACCCGCGTGGCCAAGCCCCTTCACTGCACCCACATCCTCGGCGGACCTGCCGCGGACACCGGCGACGAACCGCGCGCACCGCAGCCATGCGCGCTGCAGCCATGCGTGCTGCCCCATCGTGCCCGGCTCCCGGTCGGTGACCTCACCACCCCGGCTCCCCGGCCGACGGTCGCGGGCGCGGAGAACCGGGGCGCTCACCGAGAGGTGGGCAACACGGCGGTGAGGCGAGTACGACTAGACGAGTTCCGGCCGTTCCCAGGGCTCGCCGAGCACGTGCTCCGCCAAGAACGCGAAGACCGTCTCGTACCAGACCTTGGCGTTGCCGGGCGTCAGGATCCAGTGGTTCTCGCTCGGGAAGTACAGGAACTTCGCCGGCACGCCGTGCCGCACGAGGTCGAAGTACAGCCGTTGCCCCTCGCCGATCGGCACCCGGTAGTCCTTGTCACCGTGGATCACCAGCATCGGCGTCTTCACGTCCGCCACCCGCAGGTGCGGCGAGTTCGCCCGCACGGTGTCCTGCTGCCGCAGCGGGTCGCCCATCTCGCGGATCCAGTAGTACGAGTCGTCGGTGGTCCCGGTGAACGCGTCCAGGTGCCACAACGACGCGTGCGTCACGATCGCCTTGAACCGGTCGGTCTGCGTGGCGATCCAGTTCGCCATGTACCCGCCGAACGACCCGCCCATGGCGGCCGTCCGCGAGTCGTCGACGTCGTCCCGCCGCACCGCCACGTCGGTGATCGCCATCAGGTCCGTGTACGGCTTGTCGCCCCACGAAGCCCACCCGGCGCGCACGAAGTCGTACCCGTACCCGGTCGACAGCGCCGGGTCCGGCAGCAGCACGGCGTAGCCCCGCGCCGCCATCAGCCACGGGTTCCAGCGCCAGCTCCACCCGCTCCAGCTCATCACCGGACCGCCGTGCACCCACAGCAGCAACGGCGCCGGCTGCGACGCCGACGCGCCGCGAGGCAGCACCAGCCACGCCCGCACCGTCCGGCCGTCCTCGACCACCGTCTCGACCTCGGTCAACGTCCCGGGCACCGACTCCACCGCACCGGGCGCCGGCAGCGGCACGGCCACCTGGTCCACACCGGACGCCGACAGCCGCACGGGCTGCGGCGGGTGGTCCCACGCGCTGCGCAACGCGTACACCGTCGCGCCGTCCGGGCTGACCCGCACGTCGGTGTAAGCACCGGACGCGGTCAGCTTCACCACCGAGCCGGACGCCAGGTCGAGCTTCCAGATCGGCTGGTGGCCCCGGTGGCTGCTGATGAAGTACACCGCGTCACCGGCCGGGCTCACCACCGGGTGGTCGGGCTCCTCGGCGAAGTCCGCGGCCAACTCCTCGACCGACCCCGACTCCAGGTCGATGCGCACCAGCGTGTTCGTCCACGGTCGGTCCGCCGTGGAGTCGAACGCGCGCACCGCGATCACGCCCGACGAGTCCGGCAGGAACACCGGCTGCAGGAACGAGTGCCCGTCGAGGTCGGCCAGCACCCGGTCGACCGCACCGTCGGTCGACGACAGCCGCAGTCGCACCCGCTGCCCGTACGACGCGCTCACCGCGACGCCCTCGGTGCGCACGACCCACCGGCCGTCCGGGCTGATCGCGGGCGAGTCGTCCAGCCGCGCCGCGGCGTTGGGCGTCAGGTCCACCAGGTCCGACGACTGGTCGATCGGCTCGCGGTCCACCCCGACCGGCGACGTGGTCGCCAGCAGCCGCGGGAAGCTCGGCCCGAGGTCGGAGTCCCAGTACCGCACCGGGTACGACTCGTGCAGGATCGCGGTCACCCCGGCGTCCTCGCGCGCCTTGCGGTGCTCCTCGTCCTGCTCGCCGAACTCCGCGGTCGGGTGCGCGCCGGCCGCGAGCAGCACCGTGCCCGACTCCCGCGCCACCGCGAACTCCGACACCCCGCCGGCCGGGCGGTACAGCTCACGCGCCTCGCCGACGGGCGGCAGCAGCCACAGCGCCGCCTTGTCCTTCTTGTCGCGGTCGGCCGGCTTGGCCTCCTGGTCGGGCCGCGCGGAGAGGAACAGCAGCGCGCCGTCCGGCGTGAACGCCGGCGCCGACTCGCCCTTCGCGCCGCGGGTCAACCGCCGCGCGGGACGCTCACCGGCCGGGTCGACCTCCCACAGCGCGCCCTGCCACGCCTTGCCGTCCGGCGAGAGCGTCGCCACCACGGTGACCAGCCGCGTGCCGTCCGGTGACAGCGCGAGCGAAGAGATCCGCGGCATCTCCGTGAACGAGGTCAGGTCCCCGAACCCGGCCTCGGTGATCTTGCCTGCCATCACGCCCCCTGTTGTGACCGGGTGAAGTCCCACGCGTCGCGCACGATGCCGGCCAGGTCCACCCGCTCGGGCTTCCAGCCCAGCTCGGTGCGGGCCTTGTCGCTGGAGGCCACGAGCACTGCGGGGTCGCCCGCCCGGCGCGGCGCCACGTCGGCCGGCACCGGGTGGCCGGTCACCTCGCGGCACGCGTCGATGACCTGCTTGACCGAGAAGCCCAACCCGTTGCCCAGGTTGTAGATGCGGTGCTCGCCCTCCGCCGCGTGCTCCAACGCCCGCAGGTGCGCGTCGGCCAGGTCCACGACGTGGATGTAGTCGCGCACGCACGTGCCGTCGTCGGTCGGCCAGTCGTCGCCGTAGACCTGCACCCGCTCACGTCGGCCGGACGCGACCTGCAGCACGATCGGGATCAGGTGCGTCTCCACGCCGTGCCGCTCGCCGAACCGCCCGTACGCGCCCGCCACGTTGAAGTAGCGCAGCGACACGGCGGCCAGGCCGTGCGCGGCGGCGTAGGAGGTGATCGCGTGGTCGATCGCGAGCTTCGTCGCGCCGTAGGTGTTGGTGGGGCGCGTCGGCGCGGTCTCCGCGATCGGCACCTGCTCCGGCTCGCCGTAGGTCGCGGCGGTGGAGGAGAACACCAGTCGCGGCGTGCCGTGCTCGCGCATCGCGTCCAGCAGCCGCAACGACGTCACCACGTTGCCCTGCCAGTACTTCGCGGGGTCCTGCATGGACTCGCCGACCAGCGACTTGGCCGCGAAGTGCAGCACGCCGTCGAAACCCCCGGCGAGCAGGTCGCCGATCGCGTCGTCGATGCCCGCCTCGACCAGCCGCACCCCGTCCGGCACCGCGTCCGCGTGCCCGGTGGACAGGTCGTCCAGCACGACCACCTCGTGGCCGGACTCCACCAGCCTGGCCGCGCAGACGCTGCCCACGTACCCGGCGCCGCCCGTGACGAGCAACTTCACCCTGAATCCCCGCTTTCGACCAGTCCGTCAGTGATCCCGGCCGGCGCCCGCCGAGGGCACGGCCGTGAAAGTCCTCGGTGTCGCCCAACCACGTCCGGCGAACGCGGCGAGCACCCGCCGCACCACCTCGTCGTGCCGCTCGACGGGCACCAGCGCGATCGCCGACCCGCCGAAACCGCCGCCGGTCATCCGCGCGCCCAACGCGCCCGCCGCCTTCGCCGCGTCGACCGCGACGTCCAGCTCGGGCGCGGACACCTTGTAGTCGTCGCGCAGCGACGCGTGGGAGCCGTCCAGCAGCGGTCCCAGCTCCGCCAACCGGCCGGTGCGCAGCAGTTCCACCGCCGCGAGCACCCGCTCGTTCTCGGTCACCACGTGGCGCGCCAGCGGGCGCAGCCGTTCGGGCAACCGGGCCAGCGCGTCGTCCAGCTCGGTCACGTCCACGTCCCGCAGCGCGGGGACCCCCAGGACCGACGCGGCCTCCTCGCAGCCCGCGCGCCGCGCGCCGTAGCCGCCGTCGGTGTGCGAGTGGCTGGCCCGCGTGTCGATGACCAGCACTTCCAGGCCGTGCTCGGCGGCGTCGAACGGCACCTGCTCGGCCTTGAACGACCGCACGTCCAGGAACAGCACGTGCGCCTCGGTGCAGCACAGCGACGCGGTCTGGTCGAGCAGACCGGTGGGCGCGCCGACGAAGTCGTTCTCCGCGCGCTGCACCCAGCGCGCGATCCGCGGCAGGTCGTCGGCCGCGTGCCCGGCCAGCCCGAGCAGCGCCAACGCCACCGCGCACTCCAGGGCGTGCGACGACGACAGGCCCGCCCCCGCCGGCACGTCACCCGCGATCACCAGGTTCGCCCCGCCGGTCAGGCCCTGCTCGCGCAGCACCCACGCCACCCCAGCCGGGTACGCCGCCCAGCCGCCGATCTCGCCGGGCTCCAGGTCGGCGACCGCTGCCGGTGAGGCCTGCTGAACCAGGCCGTCATCACCCACCGTGGCCACGTGCAACTGTCCGTCGTCGCGCGCCGACGCGGCCACCGCGGTCCGGTGGGGCAACGCGAACGGCAGCACGAAGCCGTCGTTGTAGTCGGTGTGCTCCCCGATCAGGTTCACCCGGCCGGGCGCGGACCAGACACCGCTCGGCGCGGCGCCGTGCAGCCGGGTGAACGCGGCGATCGCGCGCCGCGCCGGGCTCACCGGGCCTGCACCAGGACGGCGTGCGCCACCGCCGGGTCCAACTCGGCGACCGTGCCGTTGCCGCGCACCTGGATGACCTTCGCGCCGCCGAGGGAGTCGACCTCGACCGTGCCGCCCGGCACGACGCCGGCGGCCTTCAGCTCGGCCATCAGGTCCTCGTCGAGCTGCACGTGCTCGGCGATCCGGCGCACCTCGACGCGACCGCCGCCGCGCCGGGCCACCTCGTCCACCCGCACCAGGTCCGCCTCGGCGGGCGGGGCGGGCTCGCCGTCGCCCAGCTTGTCCAGCCCGGGGATGGGGTTGCCGTAGGGCGAGGTGGTGGGGTTGCCGAGGAGCTTGACCAGCTTGCGCTCGACGGCCTCGCTCATGACGTGCTCCCAGCGGCACGCCTCGCTGTGCACGTGCTCCCACTCCAGGCCGATGATGTCGACCAGGAGCCGCTCGGCGAGCCGGTGCTTGCGCATGACCGCGATGGCCAGGTTGCGACCCTGCTCGGTCAGCTCCAGGTGGCGGTCGTCCGCCACGATGACCAGACCGTCGCGCTCCATCCGCCCGACCGTCTGGCTGACCGTCGGACCGCTCTGCGCCAGCCGCTCGGCGATCCGCGCGCGCAGAGGCACTACGCCCTCTTCTTCGAGCTCGTAGATCGTGCGGAGGTACATCTCGGTAGTGTCGATGAGCTCGTTCACACCCGCTCCCCTTCGTATGGCGTCAATGCTAGTCGGCCGGTCACGGGTGCAGGATGGTGCCGTGCATCCACTGATCAGCACCGAAGCCCTCGCCTCCGCGCTGGACGGGGCCGAACCACCGGTCGTGCTCGACGTCCGCTGGCGACTGGGCGGACCGCCGGGACGTCAAGACTACGAGGTCGGGCACGTTCCCGGTGCGGTCTACGTCGACCTCGACACCGAGCTGTCCTCGCCGCCCGGCGCCGGTGGCCGCCACCCGCTGCCCGACCCGGCGGCGCTGCAGGCCGTGCTGCGGGCGGCCGGCGTCCGCCGACATCACCCGGTCGTGGCGTACGACGGCGGTGACGGCTCCGTCGCCGCACGTGCCTGGTGGCTGCTGCGGTGGGCGGGTCACCCGGAGGTGGCGGTCCTGGACGGCGGCTTCGCGGCGTGGACCGCCGAGGGCCGTCCCGTCGACGCGCGCCCGCCGGCGCCCGCTCCCGGCGACATCGAGGTGCGGCCCGGCGGCATGCCCGTGCTGGACGCGGACGAGGCCGCCGCGTTCACCGGCTCGGGCGTCCTGCTCGACGCCCGCGCCCCCGAGCGCTACCGGGGCGAGACCGAGCCGGTCGACCCGCGCGCCGGGCACATCCCGGGCGCGCTGAACGCGCCGACCTCGGGCCACACCTCCGCCGGCCGCTGGCTGCCCGCCGCCGCGCTGGCCGAGCGCTTCGAGGCCATCGGCGTCACCACCGACCGCCCGGTCGCGGCCTACTGCGGGTCCGGCGTCACGGCGTCGTCCGTGGTCCTGGCCCTGGAAGTGGCCGGCATCACCAAGCCCGACGCGCCCGCGCCGCTCTACGCGGGCTCGTGGTCCCAGTGGTCGTCTGACCCATCCCGACCGGCCGCCACGGGCTCCGCCTGATCACTGCCGCTACGCAGACCACCACCCCGCGAGGTCGCGTCGACCGTTCGCGACTCATTTTCCGGCGATCACGCTTTTCGATCGTCGGAAAATGAGGCGCGAACGGTCGACTTCCAGGCGACCTCGCCCGCCGTCTGCGGAGCAGCGGCAATCCAACTCAAGCGTTGGGGATCTTCTCGAAGCCCTTGGTGGCGAGCTTGAGCGCGATCTCGCACGGATCGATCTCGTCGATCGGCGTCACGGTGGCCTGGAACGCGGGGGTGATCTCGTCCGGGTCGTCGGTCAGCATGACCAGCACCGTGCAGTCGCCGCCCTTCTCCTTCACCTCGTACGCGGTGTTGCCGCCGACCTCGATGGTCCGCGCCTCGCCCTCGTACTCGGCGAACGTGACCATGAACAGCACGACCGAGAACGGGTCCTCCGTGCTCTGCACGCAGCCCTTCTCGCCGCCCTTCGACGCGCCGACGGCGGCGGCCACGTCCTCGGGCGTGAGGATGTCGCAGTCCTCGTAGCCCTCGGTCTTCTTCTTCGTCGTGATCTTCACGTCGCCGGACGGCTTCTCGGCCTCGGTGCTCTTCGGCGAGCCGGCCTTGCTGGTCGTCTTGGGCGAGGACGTCTTGGTCGACGACGGCTTGCCGGAAGCGGTCTTCTCCCCGGTCGACCCGCCCGCCGCGGCGACCGGGCTGCCGGCGACCGTGGTCGCGCAGGCCGACAGCCCGAGCGTGAGCGCCAAGGCCAGCACGGTGGTCAGGGCGGGGCGGACTCGTCGCAGCTGCATGTCTTCTCTGACCCCGTTCCGACGTGCGGGGTTCCATCCTCGATGGCCGCAATCCTGGCCCGCGTCGTCTCGGCAGACTCTAAGTCCACCCCGGAGGTCCGCACGCCGGGGGCGACCAACCTGTGATCACACGACCGCGCGCCGGGTGGGTTAGGTTGCGGACATGGGTAAGGCAGCCGCCGTCGTCTGGGACGAGTCCTTCCTCGGCTACGACCTGGGCGGCGACCACCCGCTCAACCCCGTCCGGCTCGACCTGACCGTCCGGCTGGCGACCGCGCTCGGCGTGCTGGACGGCGTGGGGCTCGTCAAGCCCGACCCGGCGACGGACGACGAGATCGAACGCGTGCACGAGCCGTCCTACCTCAACGCCGTGCAGGCCGCGCCGATGGCCGGCTGGGACGTCGGCCACGGCCTCGGCACCGCGGACAACCCGGTGTTCGACCGCATGCACGAGGCGTCCGCGCTGGTCGTGGGCGGTTCGCTTGCCGCCGCGCGGCGGATCGCCTCGGGCGAGGCGGACCGGGCGGTGAACATCGCGGGCGGGCTGCACCACGCCATGCGCGACCACGCGGCCGGGTTCTGCGTCTACAACGACTGCGCCGTGGCCATCTCGTGGCTGCTGGACAACGGCTTCGACCGGATCGCCTACGTCGACACCGACGTGCACCACGGCGACGGCGTGCAGGCCGCGTTCCACGACGACCCGCGCGTGCTCACCGTCTCGATCCACCAGCACCCCATGAGCCTCTGGCCGGGCACGGGCCGGGCCGCCGAGGTGGGCGGCGAGGGCGCGGAGGGCACCAGCGTGAACCTGGCCCTGCCGCCCGGCACCGGCGACCAGGGCTGGCTGCGCGCGTTCGAGGCCACGGTCCCGTCGCTGCTCACGGCGTTCAGGCCGCAGCTGCTGGTCACGCAGTGCGGCGTGGACACGCACCGCGAGGACCCGCTGGCCGACCTCGCGCTCACCGTCGACGGCCACCGCGCCATCTACCGCCGCCTGCGCGAGCTGGCCGAGCGGACCGCGAACGGCCGCTGGCTGGCGCTGGGCGGCGGTGGGTACGAGCTGCTGCGCGTCGTGCCGCGCAGCTGGACGCACCTGCTGGCCACCGTGCTGGACCGGGACGTCGACCCGAACACCCCGCTGCCCGCCGACTGGGTCGCCCACGCCTCGACCCTGGCGCCGAACTGGCCGCTGCCGTCGTCGATGACCGACGGCTCCGACACCGCGTTCGAGCGGTGGGGCGGTGAACTCGACACCCCGGTCGACCTGGCCGTCATGGAGACGCGGCGCGCGGTGTTCCCGCTGCACGGCCTGGACCCCGACGACCCGAGGGACTGAGAGCCGTGGACCCGTTCGACTACCCGAGGCACTGGGAGGCCGACGTCGTGCTCAGCGACGGCGGCACGGTCCACCTGCGCCCGATCACGCCCGACGACGCGGAGAAGCTGCTCGCGTTCCACGGCAGGCTGTCCGAGCGGACCCGCTACTACCGCTACTTCGGCCCCTACCCGCGCATGCCCAAGCGCGACCTCGAACGCTTCAGCACGGTCGACCACGCCGACCGGGTCGCGTTCACCGCGCTGCTCGGCGACGACATCGTGGCCGTCGGCCGCTACGACCGGCTCGACGGCAGCGGCAGCGCCGAGGTCGCGTTCGTGGTCGAGGACGCCCACCAGGGCCGCGGTCTCGGCTCGATCCTGCTCGAACACCTCGCCGCCGCCGCGCGGGAACGCGGGCTGAGCCGGTTCACCGCCGAGGTGCTCGCGGAGAACGGCCAGATGGTGCGGATCTTCCGGGACGCGGGCTACGGCGTGAGCCGCGCGTTCGAGGAGGGCGTGGTGCACCTGGAGTTCGACATCGACCCGACCGAGGAGTCGGTGGAGGTGGCGCGCGCCCGCGAGCAGGCCGCCGAGGCGCGCAGCGTGCACAACCTGCTGCACCCGAAGTCGATCGCGGTGATCGGCGCGTCCACCGACCAGACCAAGATCGGTCACGCGGTGCTGACCCACCTGCTCGCCGCCGACTTCGCCGGACCGGTCTACCCGGTGAACGCCGAGCACCGGTCCGTGCGCGGGGTGCGCGCCTACCCTTCGGTGCTGGAGATCCCCGACGACGTGGACCTCGCCGTCGTCGCGGTGCCCGCCGCCGGCGTGGACGAGGTGATGGACGCCTGCCTGGCCAAGGGCGTGAAAGCGCTGGTCGTGGTGACGTCCGGGTTCGGCGAGACCGGGCCGGGCGGGTTGAGCGCCGAACGCAGGATCGCCGCCGAGGCCCGCGCGCACGGGATGCGGGTGGTCGGCCCGAACGCGCTGGGCGTGCTGAACACCGACGCGGGCGTGCGCCTCAACGCGACCCTGGCGCCGAAGCTGCCCGCCCGCGGTCGCACCGGTTTCTTCTGCCAGTCCGGCGCGCTGGGCACCGCGATCCTGGCCACCGCCGCCGATCGCGGCCTCGGCCTGTCGACGTTCGTCTCCGCGGGCAACCGCTCGGACGTCTCCGGCAACGACCTGCTCCAGTACTGGGAGACCGACCCGGCCACCGACGTGGTGCTGCTGTACCTGGAGTCGTTCGGCAACCCGCGCAAGTTCGCGCGGCTGGCCCGGAGGCTCGGCCGCACCAAGCCGATCGTCGCGGTGAAGTCGGGGCGGCACGCGGTGACGCCCGCGTTGGCGGCCACCTCGGTGCCGGTGGACGAGTCGAGCGTGCAGGCGTTGTTCGAGCAGGCCGGCGTGATCCGGGTGGAGTCGCTGGCGCAGCTGTTCGACACCGCGTTGCTGCTCGCGCACCAGCCGCTGCCCGCCGGGCCGCGCGTCGCCGTGGTCGGCAACTCGACCGCGATCGGCCTGCTGGCCGCGGACACCGCGCTGGCACAGGGCCTGGAGCTGGCCGGCGAGCCGGTGGACGTCGGCGCGCAGGCCGGGCCCGAGGCGTTCGCCGAGGCGGTGCGGGAGGCGTTGGCGAACCCGGACGCGGACGCGCTGGTGGTCGTGTTCGTGCCGCCGCTGGCGGTGCCGGGCACGACGTTCGCCCGCGCGTTGCGCGAGGTCGTGGAGCAGGGCGGGCACGCCAAGCCGATCGCGTCGACGTTCCTGGCCGTGGAGGGCGTGCCGGCCGAGTTGGCGGTGCCCGGTCCCGGTGGCGCGCCCGGACGGGGTTCCGTGCCGTCGTATCCCAGTCCGGAGCGCGCTGTGCTCGCGTTGGCGCGTGCGACCCGGTACGCGCGGTGGCGGTCCGCGCCGCAGGGCACGTTCGTCCGGCCCGAGGGCATCGACCCCGACGCCGCGCACGCCATCGTGGCGTCGCAGGCGCTCGACGGTGAGCTGCTCCTCGACGACGACACGACCGTGCGGCTGCTCGCGTGCTACGGGGTGCGGGTCGTGCCGTTCCGGGTGGTGACGTCGGCGGACGAGGCGGTGCGGGCGGCGGGGGAGTTGGGCTACCCGGTGGCGATGAAGTCCACCGACGACCGGCTGCGGCACCGCACCGACCTGGTCGGCGTGCGGCTCGACCTGTCCGGCGAGGAGGCCGTGCGCACGGCGTACGGGATGCTGGCCGGGATGTCCGAGCGGCCGGACGTGTACGTGCAGCGCATGGCGCCCAAGGGGATCTCGTGCGTGCTGGGCCTGCAGGACGACCCGTCGTTCGGCACGCTGGTGTCGTTCGGGCTGTCGGGGCTGGTCAGCGACTTGCTGGGGGACCGGGCCTATCGTGCGGTGCCGCTGACCGACGCGGACGCGGCGGCGCTGGTGCGCGCGCCCAAGGCCGCGCCGCTGCTGGCGGGGTACCGGGGCGACGAGCCGGCGGACCTGGCCGCGTTGCAGGACCTGGTGCTGCGGCTCGCCGCGCTCGCCGAGGACCTGCCCGAGGTGCGGGAGCTGTCGTTGGAGCCCGTGCTGGCCAGTTCGGCGGGCGCGTACGTGAGCAGCGCCAGGGTGACGCTGGGCCCGCCGCCGTCGCGCCATGACACCGGTCCCAGGCGGCTGCGCTCGCCCGGCGGCGCGCGTTAGCACGGTCACGTTCTCGATACCCAACCGTCACCCTTGACCGATCAGGTGTCCCCTATCTTCTCCTTGGCTATGGACCAGGTCCCTTGTGGCGCTTAGGTTTCCCGGCAACCCGAGGAACCTCCCGAAAAGGGGAAGAATGGCTCTGGCACCGTTGCGCGCCCTGCTGGTGGCGTGTTCCGCCGCGCTTGTCCTCGCGTCGTGCTCCACCGGTGACGACACGACCGTCGCCGGCAAGGCGGACAGCTCCAACAAGCTGACCATCGCCGTGGCGTACGACCAACCGGGGCTCGGTGTGCGCCGTTTGGACGGCAGCTACCGCGGCTTCGACATCGACGTGGCCCGTTATGTGGCGAAAGAGCTGGGGGTCGAAGAATCCGGCATCACGTTCACCGAGGCGACGCCCTCGGAACGCGAGAAGCTGCTCACCGAGGGCGCCGCGGACCTCGTCGTGTCCAGCTACTCGATCACCGACAAGCGCAAGGAGGTCATCGACTTCGTGGGACCGTACTTCGTGGCCGGGCAGGACCTGCTGGTCCGGTTGACCGATGATCGGATCACCGGACCGGAATCGCTCAACGCAGGCAACCTGACGCTGTGCTCGGTGGCCAACACCACGTCGGCGCAGTACGTGAAAGACCGGTTCGCGCGGTCCGTGCAACTCAAGGAATATCCCAATTTCAGCGACTGCGTCACGGCGCTGCTGGCCGAGCAGGTGGACGCCATGACGACCGACGACGTGATCCTCGCCGGGTACGCCGCGCAGAACCCCGAGCTGCTGCGCGTGGTCAACCAGCCGTTCAGCAAGGAGGAGTACGGCATCGGCCTGCGCCGGGGCGATCCGACCAGCAAGGCGAAGGTGACCGCGGCCGTTCGGAAGATGATCGACACCGGCGAGTGGCGCAAGTCGTTGGAGGCCAACGTGGGTGCTTCCGGTTACGCCATCCCGGATCCGCCGACGCTCGTCCCGTGATCTGCGACCCACCCCGTCAGCGGTCTGACCGGCCCGGATCGCACCGTAGGCTCGGCTGTGTGCATGCCTCGCATTACGTGCCCCAGTACCGCGCGGACGGGCCGGTCCGCGCCGGTATCCCCGAACACGGCCGCATCCCCCGCTACTACGCGGTGAAGACCGAACTGCTGTGGCTCGTCGACGCCCTCGGCGAGGGCACGGCGCTGCCGCCGGAGCGGGAGCTGGCCGAGCGGTTCGCGGTGTCGCGGGTGACGCTGCGCCAGGCCGTCGGGGAACTGGTGCTCGAGGGCAAGCTGCAACGACGGCAGGGCAGCGGCACCTACGTCGCGCCGCCCAAGCTGGTGCAGCCGCTGTCGCTGCTCAGCTACACCGAGGGCATGCGGCGGCAGGGCGTCGACGCGACGCGCAGCGTGATCACCGTCGAGCACCTGCCCGCGGACGACGTGCTGGCGCGGGACCTGCGGATCGGGCGCGGCGACGAGGTCGTCCACCTGGAACGCGTGCTGCTGGCCGACGGCGAGCGGGTCGGCCTGGAGTCGACCTACCTGTCCGCGGCGCGGTTCCCGACCCTGCTGGAGGTGCTGGACCCGACTACGTCGCTGTACGCGTGCCTCAGCGAGCGGTTGGGCGTGGTGTTCGCCGAGGCCGAGGAACGGGTGGAGACGGTCCTGGCGACGCCGCGCGAGGCGTTGCTCATCGGCACGAACCCCGCGCTGCCGATGCTGCTGCTGCACCGCGTGTCCCATGACAACGTTGGCGAGCCGATCGAGCGGGTCCGCTCGCTCTTCCGGGGCGACCGGTTCAGCTTCGTCGCGCGGCTGGGGGCGGAGTGAAGGTCACGTGACCGTGACCGTTCCGCCGCGCCTTCGTGGTCCACTTAGGACATAACGCTGGAATGGCGGGCTTTCGGCGCGGGCAAGCGCGGAACGTTAGCGAATCTTTCCCGGAAACCGCCCGTTGGCAGCAAGTTCTGCGTGCCCCGGCGGATGTACCGTTGTTGCCCTGGTACGTGAGTCCTCCTCACCCGCACGGCAGCGGGGGAAGCGGGGGTGGCGCCGTGACGTTCAAAGAGGAGTTCCTGACGGAGCTCGAGGACTGCCTGCGCGGGTACGGCGCGGTGCCGGTGATCAACCCGGACGCACTGGCCCGGTTCATCGACTACGTCCGCCGACTGCCGGACGACGATTCGCGGCTGCGCTGCCTCGAAGGCGTCGACCAGGGTTCCGGCTCGTTCTGGAACAACCCGGCGGTGTGGTGGGAGCAGGTGCCCCGGTTCGGCATCGGGTCGGCGGACTGCTCCGAGCTGCTCGACCGGATGCTGGACGAGGCGATCAGCGACGAGATCGACGTGCTGGAGATGGAGATCCGGGAACTGCCGGGCTGAGCGCCCCGGCGCGGCCGAAGACGTGAAACACCCGTTGTGCACCTGGGTCGCCAGACGCACAACGGGGAGTCTTCACTCCTGAGGTCTCACTCCCGGGTCACGCTCGCGCGGTCACACGGACAGCAGCCGGTCGAAGAACGCGCGGTAGCGCTTGAGGGCCTGCCGCAGTTCCTCGGTCTGCACCTGCTCGCCCTGCTGCCACTGCTCCTCCAAGGCGTGCTTGTGCTCGGCGAACGTGTCGGTGAGCGACCGGATCACCTGCGTGACCAGCTCGTCCGCCCGCTGCACGGCCTCACGCGGGTCGTCGACGAACTCCGACTGCAGCGCGCGCCACTCGACCTGGAAGTTCTCCGAGTCCTCGGCGGCGAACAGCGGCGCGTCGCCCGCGGCCGTGGAGACGGGGTACAGCTCGACCGGCTCGCGGTCCACGGTGTCTTCCCACTCCACGGTGTTCCGGGCGGCGGTGTCGTCGGTGGCGGTCGTGGGGGTGGTGTCCTGGTGGCCGACCATCAGCGCGCTCCTTCCCGGCGTTCCCCGTCGCGGGGCTCGCCCAGCAGGTCCTCGAACAGGCTGCGGTAGTGGACCATCGCGACGCGGAGGTCCTCGGTCGTCGCCTCGCCCCGGTCCTGGCGTTCGGTGATCGCGTGCGCCTCGCGGTAGTGGTCGAGCGCGCGGGCGTGGTCGACCGACAGCATCGACGCCCGCTTCTCGTACCCCTCGGTGGGGTAACCGCGTTCCGCCATGAGGTCGGTGACCAAGCGGTCCGCTTGGCCCACCGCCGCCGTCGGCGCGTCGACGAACTGCTCCTGCACGCGGGTCCAGTTCCGCGTGTAGCTCTCCCGCGAGACGGGGCTCAGCGGGCGCAGTTCCAGCTTGGCGTGCTCCTGCTCCCGCGCCACGAGTTCCCGTTCCGCCGCCATCCGGTTGTCGGTGCTCCGCACGACCCGGTCGTACTCGGGCCCGAACTTCGCGCGCAACCTCTTGCGCTGCAGGGCAACCTTCAGCAGCACCGCGACCGCGGCCAGCGCGACCAGCGCGGCGACGATCACGCCGATGGTGGTGCCGGTGGACATCTCGGCCTCCCTGGCTGGATCTTCACCCTTGGCTGGGACGCCACCGGACTACCCGGTCGGGGACAGGCGTGAAACCTGAACCCCTTGACACATTCGCGTCCGTCGACTAGCGGGCCACCGCCTTGCGGTACTGCCGGATCGCCAGCGGCACGAAGATCAGCAGGAACACGACCACCCAGATCAACGTCATCAGCACCGGGTGCTGCAACGGCCACGCGCTCGGCTCGGACGCCATCGGGTTGGTGTTGCCGAACAGCTCGCGGGCCGCGGCCGTGACCGCCGACACCGGGTTCCACTCGGCGAACGTCTTCAGCGGTCCGGGCAGGTTGCTCTCCTGCACGAACGTGTTCGCGATGAACGTCAACGGGAAGATCGCGATGAACGACGCGTTGTTGAACACCTCGGGGCTGCGCACCATCAGCCCGACGATCGCCATGCCCCACGACACCGCGTAGGCGAACAGCAGCAGCAGGGCGAACCCGGCCAGCGCCTCCAGCGGCGACGAGTGGATCCGCCAGCCGACGATCAGCCCGGTCACCGACATCACCAGGATGACGATGACGTTGTTCGCCAGGTCGCTGGTGGTCCGCCCGATCAGCACGGCCGACCGCGCCATGGGCAGCGACCGGAACCGGTCGATCACGCCCTTCTGGATGTCCTCGGCCAGCCCGGCGCCGGTGATGGTCGCGCCGAAGACCACGGTCTGCGCGAAGATCCCGGCCATCAGGAACTCGCGGTAGTCCATGCCCGGGATGGCGATCGAGCCGCCGAAGACGTACGCGAACAACAGCACGAACATGATCGGCGACAACGTCGAGAACACGATCAGGTCCGGGACCCGCTTGATCTTGATGAGGTTGCGCTTGGCGACTACCGCGCCGTCGCCCAACGCCTGTGTGAACGCGCTCATTCCGCCTTCTCCCCCTGCTTCCGCTCGGTGTCGGTCCCGCCGGCCGCGTGCCCCGTCAGCGTGAGGAACACGTCGTCCAGCGTCGGCCTGCGCAACCCGATGTCGAGCACCTTGACCGACTCGGCGTCCAGCCTGCGCACACCGTCGACCAGCACGTCGGCGCCACCCGACACCGGCACGGTCAGCCGCTGACCGCGCTCGTCCACCGTGATCTCCGAGATCGCCAACGGCGCCAGCGCGGCCTTCGCCGTCGCCGCGTCGCGGGCCGAGCTGACGGTCAGCTCCAGCCGTTCGCCGCCGACCTGCGCCTTCAGCTCGTCCGCGGTGCCCAGGGCGATGACCCGGCCGTGGTCGATGACCGCGATCTCGTCCGCGAGCCGGTCGGCCTCCTCCAGGTACTGCGTGGTGAGCAGCAGCGTGGTGCCGCCCGCCACGAGTTCCGCGATGACGTCCCACATGCCCAGCCGGCTGCGCGGGTCGAGGCCCGTGGTCGGCTCGTCGAGGAACAGCACCCTCGGTTTGGCCACCAGCGCGCCCGCCAGGTCGAGCCGGCGGCGCATGCCGCCCGAGTAGCCCTTCACCGGCCGGTCGGCGGCGTCCACCAGGTCGAACCGCTCCAGCAGCTCGCGCGCCCGCTCCCGGCTGCGCTGCTTGCCCAGGTGGTAGAGCCGGCCGACCATGTCGAGGTTCTCGAACCCGGTCAGGTTCTCGTCGACGGCCGCGTACTGGCCGGACAGCCCGATCCGGCGGCGCAGCTCCTTGGCGTCGGCGATGACGTCGAGGCCGGTGACGGTCGCCGTGCCCTCGTCGTGCTCCAGCAGCGTGGTGAGCACGCGCACCGTCGTCGTCTTGCCCGCGCCGTTGGGCCCGAGCAGACCCATGACGGTCCCTTCCGGCACCACGAGGTCGAGGCCGTCGAGGGCGACCACCGACCCGTAGCGCTTGACCAGTCCTTCGGCCACGATTGCGTCTGCCATGCGGGCCATGATGGACCCGGGGTCCGACAATTTCAGGTCGATTTCGCCGAGTACGCCCGGCACGGGCGTCCGAAGTGGGCTCTGTGGACGGTGCGGCCAGGGCATCCGGTCACGCGAGCAGCTGCGCGCGCAGTTCGTCGTCCCGCAGCACGGCCAAGGCCCACGGCACGTCCTCGAACACCCGCTCGGCGCCCGGCGACAGCGCCAACCGCAGCATCGCCTGGCACACGTCGGCGAACGGCTGCCCCTGGACGGTCAGCACGGCCTCGCGCATCTCGGCCGCCGTGCCCAGCGCCCGCCCGGCCGTCCACCTCGACAGGCACATCAGCACCACCCGCCTCGCGTGCACCCGGCCCTGCGTCAACACCGGTCTGTTGAGCCCGCAAACATCTATGGTGGCCGCGCCTTTCTCCGTGCGCGCCACGTACACCCCCAGTGACAGCGTGAGCAGCAAGTGGTCGAACGGGTCCTCCGCGGTCGGGTCGACCAGCAGCGGCGTGCCGTCGTCCGCCACCGGGAACCGGTCCCGCTTGAGGTTGCTGTTGCACGTCGAGCAGGCCAGCAGGTGGTTGAGCCAGTCGAACGTGCGCAGCGGGTTGAGCGACAGCGGCTCGAAGTGGTCGATGTCCGTGCCCTGGCTGTCTCCGCAGTACATGCACCGCTGGTAGCCCGGCGCCATGTCCTCCAGCAGCCGCCGCAACGGCGCGTGCACGCCCCGTCGCACGACGGCCCGCTTCCACAGGGCACGCGCCGCGCGGGTGGGGTGCGTGGCGTTCCCGATCTCCGCGGTCAGGTCGGGCAGCCGGTCGGCCAGCTCGGCGGGCAGCGCGGGCCGGACGAGCCGGATCACGTCCCGTCGCGTTCCAGCCGCGCGGACACCTCGCGCGTGCGCGCCACGGGCGAGCTGGTCAGCAGCCCTCGCAGCACCTCGTAGCGGCGCACCGCGTCGGCGTCGGCCGTGCCGCCGATCACCGCCACCTCCAGCTCCACCAGCTCGGCGCGCAGCTCCTGCGCGCGTTCGGAGTAGGGCGTGTCGAGGCCGAACAGCTCCGAGAGCACCGCGTCGTCGCCGCTGCCGTAGACGATCCGCTCGTAGAGGTCCTGGTCGACCACCCGCGGCGGTTCCTGCTGGTCCGGTCCGGGCAGCCGGATCAGCCCGCCGGGGTCGGCGGCCTGGCACAGGTACGGGCTGTGCGTGGTGACGACGAACTGGATGTTCGGGAAGTGCTCCTTGAGCCAGCCGCCGATCCGCTTCTGCCACGACACGTGCAGGTGCGCGTCCACCTCGTCGATGATCACCACGCCGGGCGCGGTCAGGGCCAGGCCGTGGGCGGTGGGCGCGGTCTTCAGGTCGCCGTACGACTCGTGGATCTGCTTGATCAGGTCCACCACGAGCGCGGCGACGGTCCGGTAGCCGTCGCTCATCTCCCGCAGCGGGAACCGGTGCCCGCCGCTGACCACCCACAGGCCGTCGGAGTCGACGCCCTCGATCCGGTAGTCGTCGGGCAGCAGGCCGTCCGACAGCACGCCGAGCGCGACCGTCTTCAGCTCCTCCGCGCCCGGCCTGCGCTCCAGCGACCTCAGGTGCTGCTCGATCAGCCAGCCGACGCCCTCGGCCAGCGACGCGTCCTCGTGGAAGAGGCTCGCCAGCCGCGACACCGGGCCGTGGCTGAGCATCAGCCGCTGCGCCTCGCCCGCGCCGCCGACGAGCCGCCGGAACGGGCCGTAGGCCGCGCAGAACCACCCGGTCGGATTGTCCTGCCAGGGTCCGCGCAGGGCGGCGGTCTTGCTGCCCTCCAGCTTCTCCTTCAGCGACGGCTGCAGGCCGCGGTGGGTCGGCCTGCTCTCCTCGTCCGGCATCGTCCAGCCGAGGCCGGCCCACAGCCTGCCCTCCGGCGGGCGGCCCTTGCCGAACCGCTCCACCCGCCGGTCGTGGGTGAACTGGACCTGGACGACGCCCTCCCGCTGGCCCGCGGTGACCCAGTTCTCGAAGTCGGGCACCAGGTTGCGCGCCACCGCCGGACCGCTCACGGCCAGCGCGATCGCCCTGAGCAGCGAGGTCTTGCCCGACCCGTTGCGGCCCGCGATCACCGTCCAGCCGGGCGCGGTGAGCTTGAGATCCACTTCGCGGGCACCGTGGAACCCCTTGACGTTCCGCAGCCGGACCTGCGAGATGTACATGTGGCCAGACTTTAGTCCGCGCTGATCACCCGTCCAGTTCGCCGGGCACGTCCTGGGGCGTGCCCGGCGACGTCGGGGCCGCCACCGACGGCGAGTGATCAGCAAGGGCGTATATGCACCTTTTAGACCCTCGATCGAGTGAACGCAGGCGGGCTGCGGAACAGCACTAGGGTGTTCGCAGTTCTTTTCCAGCGAGGAGAGATCCGCATGGCAGCCGTCCAAACCCGACGCAAGCGCAAGCTGGGGCAGTTCCTCAACGCCTTGCGCAAGCGGGCGGGCAAGACCGAGATCGACTACCACGCGCTGACTCGGAAGACGCAGTCGACGCTGTCGCGGATGGAGAACGGGTATATCAGTCCGAGTTGGACCGAACTGGGCGCGCTGCTCGGGCTCTACGGGGCGACCGACGCCGAGCGGCGCGAGGCGGAAGCGCTGTGGGAGGACGCGAAGCAGGACGGCACCCGCCTGGTGTACGCCGCGGCCTTCACCCCGGAGGCGCGGACCTACGCCCGGCAGGAGGCCGATGCCACGGAGGTGCGCACCATCGAGATGATCGTCATCCCGGGACTGCTCCAGACGCCCGCGTACGCGGTGGCGATCAGGCTCGCGGGGCACCGGTTCATGGACTCGTCGGTGTCCGTGGAACAGGTGGCCGCGGCACTGGCGAACCGGCAGCGCCGGCTGCCCGGGTTAAGGCTGCACGCGGTGATCGACGAAGCGGCCCTGCACCGGATCGTCGGCGGTCCCGCCGTCATGCGCGAGCAGTTGTCGCATTTGCTCGAGAAGGGGAAGCAGGACAACATCACCATCCAAGTGGTTCCGTTCGGCGCCGGTGCCCACGGAACCATGTCGGGTGGTGGCGCGACCGCTCTCCGCTTCGAGGACAGTGATCCTTCGGCCGTGTACCTGGAGTACGCGGGTGGTGGCAAGTGGGTGGACAATCGCGCCGACGTGCAGAAGTACCTGTTGCACTTCGAGGAAATCGTGAGCGAGGTCGCCCTGTCGCCCAAGGAGTCGGCGTCGCTGATCAGAAAACTGGCAACCGCACTGAAGGACACATGAACAACGACAAGGCATGGCGCAAGAGCACCTACTCCGGCGCGGGCAACAACTGCGTCGAACTGGCCGTGGGACGGAGCACGACCAGCGTCAGGGACAGCAAACGACCAGGACCCAGATTGACCTTTGCGGAGCGTCCATTCCGGGCGTTCCTCACGGCTCTCCGGCAAACCTGACCGCAACCGCCAACCCGCCGTCCGCCCCCGGTGTCGCGGTCACCGTCGCACCGTGGGCGGCGGCGATGGCACGGACGATCGACAGCCCGAGGCCCAGGCCCCGATCGCCCGTCGTGGTCTGGTCCCGGTCGAGCCTGCGGAACGGCCGGAACAGCCCTTCCACCTCGTACGGCTCGATTCTCGGGCCGGTGTTCGCCACCACGAGGACGCCCGGCCCAGCGCTCACGTCGACCCACCCGTCCCGGTGGTTGTGCCGGATCGCGTTGTCGACCAGGTTGCGCACCAGGCGCTCCAGCAGCACCGGGTCGCCGACGACCTCGCACGGCGACATCTCGTGGTGCAGGTCGACGCCGGCCCGTTCGGCGGCGGCCCTCGACTGCCACAGCACGTGCTCGGCGATGTCGGAGACGGACGTGCGGCTGCGCTCGGTGAGCTCGTTCTCGCTGTCGGCCAACGTGAGCAGGCCGTCGATGAGCCGTTCGTGGCGGGCGTTCACCTTCAGCAACTCCGCGCCCAGCTGCTTGGCGTCCGCCGAGGCACCCGGTCGGGTGATCGACACCTCGATGAGGGCCCGTTTCACGGCCAGCGGGGTGCGCATCTCGTGCGACGCGTCGGCGACGAACCGGCGCTGCCCGTCGAACGCGCGGTCCAGCCGTTCCAGCATCGAGTTGAACGTTTCAGCCAGTTCGGCGACCTCGTCGCGCGGACCGGTCGGCGGTATCCGCTCGTGCAGGCCGTGGCCCGCCGCGATCCGCCGGGCGGCCTCGGTGATGCGGTGCACCGGCTGCAACGCGCTGCGCGCCAGCAGCCACCCGAAGGCCACCGCGATGGCGGCCACGCACAGCAATGCGAGGCCCCCTCGGGTGAGCAGCGATTGCAGCACCTCGTCGCGGTAGCGGACCTGGGCCGTGCGGATGGCCTCGATCACCTGGTCGGAGGACGCCTCGCGCAGCTCCCGCAGGCTCGCCCCGTCGGTGAACGGCTGCAACCGGCCGTTGAGGCTCTGCCACACCAGGAAGTAGGTGACCGCGAGCAGCGCGGCGCCGGCGAGCAGGAACAGCCCGCCGTACAGCGCCGTCAGCCGACCCCGGATGCTCCACCGGCCGATCACGGGATCCGGTATCCCACACCGGGCACGGTCTCGATCAGCGGCGGCTCACCGAGCTTGCGCCGCAGTTTGACCATGGTCACCCGCACCGCGTTGGTGAACGGGTCGATGTGCTCGTCCCACACCTTCTCCAGCAGGTGCTCGGACGTGACCACGGCGCCCTGCGCCCGGACCAGCTCGGTCAACAGCGCGAACTCCTTGTTGGCCAACGGAATGAACTCACCCGCCCGGGTGACTTGGCGGCGGGCCGGATCGACCCTCAGGTCCGCCCGTTCGAGCACCGGCGGGTTCGCCGGTCGGACCCTGCGCAGCAGCGCGTGCACCCGGGCGGACAGCTCGACGAAGGCGAACGGCTTGGGCAGGTAGTCGTCCGCGCCGAGGGCCAGCCCGGCCACCCGGTCGCGCACCGCGGCGGCGGCCGTGAGCATGACGATCCGGGTCTCGGCGCCCGAGTCGGCGACCCGGCGGCACACTTCGTCGCCGTGCACGCGCGGTATGTCGCGGTCGAGGACGAGGACGTCGTAGGCGTTGACCGACAGGTGTTCCAGCGCGGAGTCGCCGTCGTGCACCACGTCGACCGCGAACGCCTCGCGGCGCAGCCACTCGGCGATGGCCGCGGCCAGCGTCGCTTCGTCTTCGACCACGAGGATGCGCATGGGTCCATCGTGCTCTGGGGGCCATAACGTCCGCATAACCAGATTTGGTAACGCGCTGGTTATAGCCCTCCTGGTCGACTGTCCCCACCGATGGAGGAGGGGAAATGCGAAGCAGTATCGTGCCGGCCGCGCTGGCACTGGCGCTGGCACTGACCGGGTGCGGCTCGGGCGGGGCGGAGGTGGCGGGCTCGTCGTCGTCGAGCGTGGCGATGAGCCAGGAGGACCGGTCGCGGGAGTTCGCGAAGTGCATGCGCGACAACGGCGTGGACGTCCCCGACCCGGAGCCGGGGGGAAAGCCGGGCGGCTTCGGCAAAGTCGACCGCACCGACCCGGACTTCGAGCGCGCCAGGGAAGCGTGCCGCGAACTCCTGCCGGGCGGCGGCGACCTGTCCAAGGTGGACCCCGACAAGGTGGACCAGTTGAGGGTGTTCTCGCAGTGCATGCGGGACAACGGCATCGACCTGCCCGACCCGGACCCGAACGGCGGCAAGCTGGGCGGTCTGGCCCAGATCGACCGGGAAAGCCCGGCCTTCCGCGCGGCCCTGGACGCGTGCCGCGACAAGCTGCCGGAGCTGGGCCGATGACCGGACCTCTGTCGACCACGGCGGCCGTGGGTTCCGGTTGGTGTCGGCGCGTGTGCCGCCAGGAGCTTCTGGGATCGGTTCCAGCGAGCAGACGTGCGGTGGGCAGGCGCGCTCGTTGCGGTGGGTCCGGGACTTCTCGGCTCACCGGGGCGCATGGACCGGCATCCGGATCGCACAAGCCGAGCGATCTCAGCCAGTCCGATCGTGATCCCGGTGTGCTGCCCGACGCCGGCCGTGCGCCGACCCGAGCTGCCGGAGCCGGACCGCTGAGCACGGGTAGTGGGACCGCGGTGGGGGCGGGCGTGCCGGTCGTGCGGCGGGCGGGTGTTGTGGCGGTGGGCTCGTGGGCCGCGGTCGGCCCTGGATGTGTGTGGTGCCGAGCTGTCGGAGCCGAGCCGCTGAGCACGGGTAGCGACACCTTGTTGCGGGCGAGCGTGCCGGTCGTGCAGGGGGCAGGTGTTGCCGCGGCGGGCTCGTGGGCTGCGGTCGGCCCCGGACGTGTGCGGTGCCGGGTTGTCGGAGCCGGACCGATGAGTACGAGGAGTGGGACCGCGTTGCGGACGAGCGTGCCGGTCGTGCTGCGGGCGGGTGTTGTGGCGGTGGGCTCGCGGGCCGCGGTCGGCACCCGACGTGTGTGGTGCCGAGCTGTCGGGGTCGGCGCGATGAGCAAACGTGCGGGGACCGCGTGGAGTGCGGGCGTGCCGACCGTGTCCGTAATGGGCGCGGATCGGAGCGGCGGCAAGCCGAGTGGTCTTGGTCGACCGCGCCGGCTCGGTGGTCGGCGTGTGCGGTCCGTATGGCGAGCGGGCTCGCCGAGCGTGCGGAAGGCGGGAGATGTCGTGATGGGCTGCCGGGATCGGCGCGCGGACGAGGTGGGCCAGGGCGACGGCGACCTCCGGGCGTTCCCGTCGCCATTGGGACTGCGTCGGACCAAGCAGGCGGAGGTGGGCCGATGAGCAGGCGTGCGCGGTTGGCGTGGGGAGCGGGCGCGTTGGTGGTGTTGGGGGCGGGTGGTGTCGCGGCGGTCGGCCTCGGTGGCGCCGAACCCGTCCCGTCGAGTGCGGCGAACCTGCCACCGGCCACGGCGAAGGTGTCGGCGACGACGTTGACCCGCACCGAACGGGTCACCGGCACGTTGACCCACGGCACGGCCATGCCCGTGCCCGTCGGCGCGCAGGGCACCGTCACCTGGCTGCCCGAACCCGGCGCCGTCATCGGTCGTGGTCAGGCGGTGTACGAGGTGGACGACCGGCCCGTCCCACTGCTCTTCGGGGCCACGCCCGCGTACCGGTCGCTCGCCACCGGCGCGGTCGGCGGCGATGTCCGCCAATTGGAGGAAAACCTGCTGGCTCTCGGTTACGGAGGGTTCACCGTGGACGAGTCCTACACCGCCGGCACGGCGACGGCGGTCCGCGCGTGGCAGCAGGCGCTGGGCGTGCCGGAGACGGGGGCGGTCCAGCCGACGGACGTCGTGGTCACTGGTGGCAATGTGCGGGTGGCCGAGCTGAAGGCCCAGCCGGGCAGCCGCGCCACCGGTCCCGTCCTCACCTACACCGGCACCACCCGGGTCGTGATCGTGCCCCTCGACGTCGGCAAGCAGCACCTGGTGGCCGAGGGCGTGGCGGCGACCGTCGGCCTGCCGGACGGCAAGTCGGTCGAGGGCACGGTCGAGTCGGTGGGCACCGTCGCCACCAGCAGCCCCGCCCAGGCGGGCTCGACCCCGACCACCACGGTCGACGTCGTGGTCTCGGTCGCCGACCAGGGCGCGCTGGGCCGCCTCGACTCGGCGCCGGTGGACGTCCTGCTCGTCGCGGAGCGCAAGGAGGGCGTGCTGGCGGTGCCGGTAGGGGCCTTGGTGTCCCTCGGCGAGGGCAGGTACGGCGTGCAGGTGGTCGAGAACGGCGCGACACGGCACGTGCCGGTGGAGACGGGCCTGTTCGCCGCCGGCCAGGTCGAGGTCGCCGGCGAGGGCATCGCCGAGGGCGTCGAAGTGGGGGTGCCGCGATGACGCCGGTCGTGCAGCTGCGTGACGTCGGTCGCGAGTACCAGGGAGTGGTCGCCTTGCGGGACGTGTCGCTCACCGTCGAGCGCGGCGAGCTGGTGGGCATCGTCGGCCCGTCCGGGTCCGGCAAGTCGACGATGCTCAACCTCATCGGCACCCTCGACCGGCCGACCCACGGCGAGGTGCGCATCGCCGGGCACGCCGTCCGCGAGCTGTCGGACCGGGCCCTGTCCGCCCTGCGGGCGAGCGTGATCGGGTTCGTGTTCCAACAGTTCCACCTGGCCGCCGGTGTGTCCACAGTGGACAACGTCGCCGACGGCCTGCTCTACGCGGGCGTCGGCCTGAAGCAACGCCGTCGGCGCGCCGTGGAGGCGCTGGAAGCGGTGGGCCTCGGCCACCGGCTCACCCACCGCCCGCACGAGCTGTCCGGCGGCGAGCGGCAACGGGTGGCGATCGCCCGCGCCGTGGTCGGGCGGCCCGCGCTCCTGCTCGCCGACGAGCCCACCGGGAACCTCGACTCGAAGTCCGGCGAGGCCGTCCTGGGGCTGCTGCGCTCCCTCAACGACGCGGGCACCACGGTCCTCGTCATCACGCACGACCAGGAAGTGGCCGCGACCCTCCCGCGCCGGGTGGACGTGCGCGACGGTCGGGTGGTGCGCGATGCCTGACCTGCGACCGGCGCGCCTCTCACCGGCCGACGTGCTGCGGGTGGGCGGCGCGGGACTGCGGGCCAGACCGGCCCGGGTGGTGCTGTCCGCGTTGGGCATCGCGATCGGCATCGCGGCGATGATCTCGGTGGTCGGCATCTCGACCTCCAGCCGCGAGGACCTCGACCGCCGCCTCGCCGCGCTCGGCACGAACCTGCTGACCGTCGGCCCGGGCCAGACCCTGTTCGGCGAGCAGGCCCACCTGCCGGCCGAGTCCGTGGGCATGATCGGCCGGATGGAGCCGGTCACTTCCACCACCGCGACCGGAAAGGTGGTCGACGCCCACGTCTACCGCAACGACCGCATCCCCGAGACCCAGTCAGGCGGCATCGCCGTCCTGGCCACGAGGACCGACCTCCTGGACACCGTCGGTGCGACCGTGGCCAAGGGCGTCTTCCTCAACGACGCCACCGCCGACCACCCGGCCGTCGTCCTGGGCCACAAGGCCGCCGAACGCCTGGGCGTGGCCGCCCCGAACGAACCCGTCCACCTGGGCGGCGAGTGGTTCACCGTGGTGGGCGTCCTGCACCCGACACCCCTCGCGCCCGAACTCGACACCGCCGCCCTGGTCGGCTGGCCGGTGGCCCGAGAGCACCTGGGCTTCGACGGCTACCCGACCACGGTCTACGCCAGGTCCAGGGAGGACGCCGTGCACAGCGTCCAAGCCAACCTGGCCGCCACCGCCAACCCCGAGCACCCCGACGAAGTGGAGGTGTCCAGGCCCTCGGACGCCCTGGCGGCCAAACAAGCCACCGACGAGACCCTCAACGCCCTGCTCCTCGGCCTGGGCGCGGTGGCCCTGCTGGTCGGCGGCGTCGGCGTGGCCAACACCATGGTCATCTCGGTCCTGGAGCGCCGGGCCGAGATCGGTCTCCGAAGATCGCTGGGCGCCACCAGGTCCCAGATCCGCACCCAGTTCCTGACCGAATCACTCCTCCTGTCCGCACTGGGCGGCGCGGCGGGCGCGGTCCTGGGCGTCCTGGTCACCGCGGCCTACGCCGGCTACCAGGGCTGGCCGTCCCTGGTGCCGGCCTGGGCAACGCTGGGCGGAGTCGCCGCCACCGCCGTCATCGGCGCCTTGGCGGGCCTCTACCCCGCGGTCAGGGCCGGCCGCCTCGCACCGACGGAGGCCCTGGCGACCCCGTGACTCCGCACAAAGCGGATTCCACTCGCGACAGGGGGTGATATAGCTCGACCGTGGCAGACACCCAGCGGGCGGAGGCGACGTTCGGCGGCAGCACCGAACAGGCCCTGCGCGACATCAACCACACGACCAACCACTACTACGGCGACCGTCCGGCCCCGATCACCTCGGGCACGTCGGTGGCGCCGCCGCTGGGCCGCCTCAACCACAAGGTGCGCGGCAGGTCGGAGTTGGTCGCCGCGCTGACCGACGACCTGGGCGGCTCGATCGCCGTGCTGGCCGCGGGCGGCGGCTTCGGCAAGACCACCGTCGCGCTCGACGTGGCCCGGGGTCTGCCGAGGGTGTGGTGGGTGGACGCGTCGTCGCGGGACAGCCTGGTGGCGGGCTTGGCGGAGGTGGCGTTGCAGGCCGGCGCCGACTCGCACGAGGTCCAGGAGGCGTGGGCGGGCCGGGGAGGCTCGGCGATCGAACTGCTGTGGCGCAACCTCGACCACCAGCCGGAACCGTGGGCGCTGGTCTTCGACAACGCCGACGACCCGGACGTCCTCGCCGCCGCGAACCACCGGGTGGCCGACGGCAACGGCTGGCTGAGGTCGCCGAACTCGACCGGCTCGATCCTGGTCACCAGCCGCGCCGCCACCGGCTGGCCACCTGCCGCGCGGGTGCACCACGTGCGCCAACTCGACCCCGACGACGGCGCGCAAGTGCTGCTCGACCACGCCGACGCGGGCACCCGGGAGGACGCCACCGCCCTGGCCCGACGCCTGGGCGGCCTCCCCCTGGCCCTGCGCCTGGCCGGCCGCTACCTGGCCGTGGCCCAGGACGCCCTGGCCCTGCCGGGCCTGGAACCGCCGACCACTTTCAAGGCCTACCTGGAGCGCTGGGACCAGAGCTTCACCGAACTGACCGAGGGCGAGCCCGCCTCTCCGAGGGAATCCCTGAGTCGCACGTGGGAGATGTCGATGGACCTGCTGGCCGAACGCGGCCAACCGCAGACCCGCCAACTCCTGCGCCTGATCTCGACCTTCGCCGAGGCCCCCGTCCCCGCCTTCGTCCTGGACGCCGCCGTCATGGCCGAATCCGCCCTCCTCACCTCCGTCACCGCGGCCCAGCTGTCCGTGCTGCTCAGGGCACTCCAGGACGTCGGTCTCCTGGACGTGGTCGAATCGAGCGTCGTCGTCCACCCGGTGGTCCGCAGCGCCAACCGCCACCAACCGGACTTCGAGCAGAACCGACAGGCCTACGAAGCCCTGGTCGCCCGCCTGCTGCACGCCGCGACGAAGGAGTACTGGGGACGGGACCCGGAGGCCTGGCCGCGATGGCGCTTGGTGGTGCCGCACTTGGAGGTCCTCGGCGAGAACGATGACCTCGAACTCGAAGAAGCGACGGCGATCGTGCTCTTCAACGGTGCGGAGTACACCAGGGCGGTCGGCCTGTACCCGTTGTCGGAGGCGCTCTACGACCGGTCCATCGCCGTGTGCCTGCGGGTGATGGGGCCCGACAGCGAGAGCACGCTCACGGTCCGGCACTCCCGGGCGGACCTTCGGCGGAGCAAGGGCGACCTGCCCCTGGCCGAGACCGAGCACCGCGCGCTGCTGCACGACCTCGAGAAGATGGCCGCGGAACCGTCGCACATCCTCGACGTCCGCGCCTGCCTGGCCGAGATCCTGCACGACCTCGGCCGGTCGGAGGAAGCGGAAGCCGAGCTCCGGGACGTGGTGGCCGAACGCGGCCGGGTGCTCGGGCCGACGGCACTGGACACGCTCGAAGCGAAGCACAGGTTCGGACACCTGCTGTGGGACAGGGGCCGCCTGGCCCGGGCGGCGGACGAGCACCGGGAGTTGTTGGCGACCAGCGTCGAGCACCGGGGTGACGACGACGCCTTCACCCAGATCGTCCGCGTCTGCCACGCTCGCGTCCTCCAACAGCTAGGCCGGTTGGGCGAGGCGGAAGCGGAGCTGCGGAGGGCGTGCTCGGCCCCCGAAAGCCCGCTGAACGCCCGGTGGTTCCTCTCCGGCCTGCTGCGCTCACGACTGCGGTTCGACGAGGCCGAGGTCGAGCACCGCAGGGCGTTGGACGAGTTCGTGCGGGTGCTCGGCGACGAGCACCCGCAGACCTTGGCGGTCCGGCACGACTTCGGCCACCTGCTCGAGGAGAAGGACAGTCTCCCGGCTGCGGAGGCCGAGCACCGGCAGGTGATCGAGGCGCAGGTTCGGCTGTTCGGCGCCACCCACCCGAACACGCTGAAGACGCGGCACTGCCGGGCCCGCATCCTGCGCAAGCAGGAGCGGTTCGACGAGGCCGAGACCGAGTTCAGGGCCGTCTTGGCGGCACGCGAAGCCGCACTCGGCCCCGAGCACCACCTGGTGCTGGGCGTGCGACACCAGCTGGGCCACCTCAGCGAACAACGGGGCGACCTGGTCGCGGCCGAGGACCACCACCGGGTGGTGATCGTCGGGCTGGAGCGGGCACTCGGGGCGTCGCACCCGGACACGCTGGACAGCCGCCTGTGCCTCGGCACCCTGCTGCACCGACAGGGACGGCACCCGGAGGCCGAGAGCGAGTTCCGCGCGTTGTCGTTGCTGTCGGCGCGGGTGCACGGGGCCGGGCACGTCAACACCCTGTTCAGCCGCTACCACCTGGCCGTGGTCCTGTCCGAGCAGCGGCGCTGGGGCGAGGCCGAGCTCGAACTGCGGGCGGTGCTGGCGCTCGCGGTCCGCACGCTGGACGAGGAGCACCCGTTCGTGGCCTCGATCCGCGACGGGTTGGCCGCGTTGTCGAGGTGACCGGCGTCCGGCGGATGCGGGCGCCGGCCACCCCGCCCGGCTCAGGAACCGACCAGCCTGGCCGCCGCCAACGCCACCGGGTCCAGGGACTCCGGCGACGTGACGACGTGGTGTTGCAGGTCGGTGCGCATCCGGGGATCCCAGAAGCGCTCGATGTGGCCGGCGACGGCGGTCGCGGCGGTGGCCGGTGGTTGGTGGTGGAACTGGCGGGCGATCTCGTTCGCCAGGCGGACCGTGGGTGGGGTTGTGCCGCTCATCAGTCGACCACCGCCCGTGCACGCGCGCCCGGGACCGACGCGGCCTCGGCGCCCTCGGCGCGCAGGGCCACCTGGACCGCGGTGACCTTGTACTCCGGGCAGTTGGTCGCCCAGTCGGAGTTCTCCGTGGTCACCACGTTCGCCCCGGTCACGGGGTGGTGGAACGTCGTGTACACGACACCGACCGGCATGCGGTCGGAGATCACCGCGTGCAGCGACGTCGCGCCGACCCGACTGGCCAGCGTGACCGAGTCGCCGTCGCCGATCCCGCGCACCTCGGCGTCGTGCGGGTGGATCTCCAGCACGTCCTCCGGGTGCCACGCGATGTTCGCCGTCCGCCTGGTCTGCGCGCCCACGTTGTACTGGCTCAGGATCCGCCCCGTGGTCAGGATCAACGGGAACTTGCGGGTCGTGCGCTCGCTCGTCGGCACGAACGACGTCGGCACGAACCTGCCCTTGCCGCGGGTGAACGAGTCCACGTGCATGGTCGGCGTGCCGGCCGGCGCGTCCTCGTCGCACGGCCACTGGATGCTGCCCAACCGGTCGAGCGCGGCGAACGACACCCCGGCGAACGTCGGCGTCAGCGCCGCGATCTCGTCCATGATCTCGCGCGGGTGCGTGTAGGGCATGTCGTAGCCCAGCGCCGCCGCCAGCTCGCACACGATCTGCCACTCGTGCTTGCCGGTCTTCGGCGCCATCACCGGCCGCACCCGGTTGATCCGCCGCTCGGCGTTGGTGAACGTGCCGTCCTTCTCCAGGAACGACGTGCCGGGCAGGAACACGTGCGCGAACTTCGACGTCTCGTTGAGGAACAGGTCCTGCACCACGACCAGGTCCATCGCGGTCAACGCCGCCGTCACGTGCGCGAGGTTCGGGTCGGACTGCGCGATGTCCTCGCCCTGCACGAACAGCCCGCGGAACGTGCCCGCGATGGCCGAGTCGAACATGTTCGGGATGCGCAGGCCGGGCGTCGGCAGGATGCTGCGCCCCCACACCTGCTCGAACACCGTCCGCACCGCGTCGTCCGACACGTGCCGGTAGCCCGGCAGCTCGTGCGGGAACGACCCCATGTCGCACGACCCCTGCACGTTGTTCTGCCCGCGCAACGGGTTCACGCCGACGCCGTCCCGGCCGACGTTGCCGGTCGCCATGGCCAGGTTCGCCATGCCCATCACCATGGTCGACCCCTGGCTGTGCTCGGTCACGCCCAGCCCGTAGTAGATCGCCGCGTTCCCACCCGTCGCGTACAGCCGGGCCGCCGCGCGGATCTCCGACGCCGGCACCCCGGTGATCGACTCGACCACCTCGGGGCTGTTCTCCGGCCGCGCGATGAACTCCGCCCACTCCTCGTACCCCTCGCACCGCGCCGCCACGAAGTCGGCGTCCACGAGCCCTTCGGTCACGACGACGTGCGCGAACGCGTTCACCACGGCCACGTTCGTGCCCGGCTGCAACTGCAGGTGGTGGGTGGCCCGCACGTGCGGCGAGCGCACCAGGTCGATCCGCCGGGGGTCGATCACGACGAGCTTCGCGCCCTCCCGCAGCCGCCGCTTCATCCGCGACGCGAACACCGGGTGACCGTCGGTCGGGTTGGCGCCGATCACCACGATCACGTCCGCCGCCGCCACCGACCGGAAGTCCTGGGTGCCCGCCGACTCGCCGAACGTCTGCTTGAGCCCGTACCCGGTGGGGGAGTGGCACACCCGCGCGCACGTGTCGACGTTGTTGTTCCCGAACGCCGCCCGCACGAGCTTCTGCACCACGTACACCTCTTCGTTGGTGCACCGCGACGACGTGATGCCGCCGATCGCACCGACGCCGTGGACGGCCTGGATCTCCCGCATCCGCGACGCGGTGTAGCCGATCGCCTCCTCCCACGACACCTCGCGCCACGGATCGGTGATCTTCTCGCGCACCATCGGCGACATCACCCGGTCCGGGTGCGTGGCGTAGCCGAATGCGAACCGACCCTTCACGCACGAGTGACCCTCGTTCGCGCCACCGTCCTTGTACGGCACCATCCGCACCAGCTCGTCACCGCGCAGCTCGGCCTTGAACGAGCACCCGACACCGCAGTACGCGCACGTCGTCAGCACGGTCCGGCTGGGCATCCCCAGCTGCACCACGGACTTCTCCTGCAACGTCGCCGTCGGGCACGCCTGCACGCACGCGCCGCACGACACGCACTCCGACTCCATGAACGGCACGCCGCCCGCCGACACCTGCGACTCGAACCCACGGCCCTCGATCGTCAGCGCGAACGTGCCCTGCACCTCGCCGCACGCCCGCACGCACCGCGAGCACGAGATGCACTTGGACGGCTCGAAGTCGAAGTACGGGTTGCTGGTGTCCTTCTCCAGCGACAGGTGGTTCTCGCCCTCGTACCCGTACCGCACCTGCCGCAACCCGACCGCGCCGGACATGTCCTGCAGCTCGCAGTCGCCGTTGGCCGAGCAGGTCAGGCAGTCCAGCGGGTGGTCGGAGATGTAGAGCTCCATCACGCCCTGCCGCAGCTTCGCCAGCTTCGGCGTCTGGGTGCGCACCTTCATCCCGTCGGCGACCGGCGTGGTGCACGACGCGGGCGTGCCGCGCCTGCCGTCGATCTCCACCAGGCACAGCCGGCACGACCCGAACGCCTCCAGGCTGTCCGTCGCGCACAGCTTGGGGATGTCGATGCCGCTGGTCGCGGCGGCGCGCATGACCGACGTGCCCGCGGGCACGGTCACCGGGATGCCGTCGACCTCCACCGTCACCGAGGTCGAGGACGTCGCGGCCGGTGTGCCGAAGTCCGGTTCCTTCAAGATCGTCACGGGGTGACCCTCCTTGGGGTGAAGTCGTCGGCGAAGTGCTGGAGCGCGCTCCGCACCGGGTTGGGCGTGAGGCCGCCCATCGCGCACAACGACCCGTCGGCCATCAGCTCGCAGAGGTCGCCGAGCAGGGCGAGGTTGTCGTCGACGTCCTCGCCGCCGACGATCCGGTCGATCACCTCGACCCCGCGCACCGCGCCCACCCGGCACGGCGTGCACTTGCCGCAGGACTCCTCCGCGCAGAACGAGAACGCGAACCGCGCCATCGACGCCATGTCCACGGTGTCGTCGAACACCACGATCCCGCCGTGGCCGAGCATCGCGCCCGCCTCGGCGAACGCCTCGTAGTCCATCGCCAGGTCCAGCCCGGACGCCGGCAGGTACGCCCCGAGCGGCCCGCCCACCTGCACCGCGCGCACCGGCCGGCCGGACAGCGTGCCGCCGCCGTGCACCTCGACCAGGTCGCGCAGCGAGATGCCGAACGCCGTCTCGAACACGCCGCCGCGCGCGATGTTCCCGGCCAGCTGGAACACCTGCGTGCCACGCGACCGCTGCACGCCCAACGCCTGGTAGGACGTGCCGCCGTCGGCCAGGATCGTGGGCACGGACGCCAGCGTGAGCACGTTGTTCACCACGGTCGGCTTGCCGAACAGGCCGGTGATCGCGGGGATCGGCGGTTTCGCCCGCACCACGCCCCGCTTGCCCTCCAGGCTCTCCAGCATGGAGGTCTCCTCGCCGCAGATGTACGCGCCCGCGCCGACGCGCACCATCAGGTCGAACTTCAGCCCGGAGCCGAGCACGTCGTCCCCGAGCCAGCCCTGCGCGTACGCGATGTCGATCGCCCGGCGGAACGTCCGCACCGCTTCGGGGTACTCCGACCGCAGGTAGATGTAACCCTCGGTGGCGCCGACCGCGAAGGCCGCGATGGCCATTCCCTCGATCAGGCAGAACGGGTCGCCCTCGATGAGCATCCGGTCGGCGAACGTGCCGCTGTCGCCCTCGTCGGCGTTGCAGCACACGAACTTCAGCTCGCCGGGCGTGTCCGCGACCGTCTTCCACTTGATGCCCGCCGGGAATCCCGCGCCGCCACGTCCGCGCAACCCCGAGTCGGTCACCTCGGCGACCGTCGCCGCCGGTCCGATCTCCAACGCCCGCCGCAGACCCGTCATCCCGCCGTGCGCGAGGTAGTCGTCCGGCGACAACGGGTCGGTGACGCCGACGCGCGCGAAGCACAGCCGGTGCTGGGCGCGGAACCACGGCAGCTCCTCGACCACCCCCACCCGCAGGTCGTGCTCGGCGCCGTCCAACATCCCGGCGGCGACCAACCCGGGCACGGCGTCCGCGGTCACCGGCCCGTACCCGATCCGGCCCGCGTCGGTGGTCACCTCGACCAGCGTCTCCAGCCACAACATGCCGCGCGAGCCGTTGCGCACGACCCGGACGGCCCGACCCGCGAGCGCGGCTTCCCGGGTGATCGCGGCGGCGACGGCGTCCGCGCCGACCGAGAGGGCGGCGGCGTCGCGCGGGACGTACACGGTGGTGGTCATGGCGTCCCCATCTCGAAGTCCGCGGCGACCGCGGCGTCCAGCCGGGCCGGGTCGAGCCGTCCGTGCAGCCGCCCGTTGACCCGGGCGGCGGGTCCGAGGGCGCAGTTGCCCAGGCAGAACACCTGACCGAGGGTGACCGCGCCGTCCGCGCTGGTCTGGCCCACCTTCACGCCGTACGCGGCCTCGGCGTGCGCGACCAGGCGCTCGGACCCGACCGACTGGCACGCCTCGGCGCGGCACAGCTGCACCGTGACGCGGCCCGCGGGCTCGCTGCGGAAGTCGCTGTAGAAGGTGACGACGCCGTGCACGTCCGCCCGCGACAGGTTCAGCTCCTTGGCCACCAGCGGGATCACCGACTGGTCGACGTAGCCGAACTCGGCCTGGATGCCGTGCAGGATCGGGAGCAGCGCGCCCCTGTCGCCGCGGTGCGCCTCGATCACGGCGAGCACCCGTTCCACCACGGTCATGTGGCCTCCACTGTCGCTCGCAGACTGTATATCGTATTCAAAACTGTACGCCTCCGGACCCGCCCGCGACAGGCAGCACCTCGACCTCGCCACCGGCGAACCCGGGCGGCACCACCGCCAGCCCGTCCGCCAACGCCGCGCCCCGCAACGTCCCCGGCCGGTCGTGCCCCACCGGGACGCCCACCCGCCCGGACACCACCACCGGCACCAGCCGCGTGTCGTGCCCGTGCGACCGCACCGCCGCCAACCCGACCGTCCGCGCCGCCGCGGGCTCACGCCCGGACAACGCCTCCACCAGCGGCGCCAGCAACGTGACGCCGGCGGCCAGCGCGGCGAACGGGTTGCCGGGCAGCCCGACCACGCACCGCCCGTCCGGCAGCACGGCCAACACCTGCGGGTGACCCGGGCGGCACGCGACACCGTCCACCCGCACGTCCGCGCGCAGCACCCGCAACGCCTCGTGCAGGTGATCGGCCGGCCCGACGGACGTCGCGCCACCGACCACCACCACGTCCGCGTCGATCTCCCACAACGCCTCGACCAGCGCGCCGGGGAAGTCGGCGAGGTGGGTGGTCCCCGCGTGCTCGCCGCCCGCCGCGCGCACCAACCCGGGCAGCACGGGTCCGATCGCGTCACGCACCCGCCCCGGCCCCGGCACGCCGGCGGTCACCACCTCGTCACCGGTCATCACGGCGGCGACCCGGGGACGCCGGTGCACGGCGAGGTGGTCGTGCCCGACGCTCGCCGCCAGCCCGAGCACGGCGGGCGTCACCACCGCGCCCGTCGGCAGCAGCAGCTCACCGGCCGGGCAGCTCTCGCCGACCCGCCGGATGTGCCGACCCGTCGCCACGTCACCCATCACCAGCGCGCCGGTGATCTCGGCGTGCTCCACCGGCAGCACGGCGTCCGCACCGCACGGCACGGGCGCGCCGGTCGCGATCTCGACCGCCTGACCACCGTGCAGCGAGCCCGCCACGCCACCTGCCCGCACCCGGCCGACCACGATCCACGGCCCGTGCCCGGCCACCGCGTAACTGTCCATCGCCGAGTTGTCGAACGACGGCACGGCCACCAACGCGCGCAACGGGGACGCCAGCACCGCGCCCAACGCCTGTGCCAACGGCAGTTCCACCACGTCCAGCGGCTTGCCCGCCTGTCGGGCCGCCTGCCTCGCCTCGGTCCAGGGGATGCGCATGGGGTCCGCCCGCCTGAGGGGTGTTCAGGAATGCATACAAGGCGCTAGGCTACTCAATACTGTATACAATCTGCAAGGAGGGTGGGCCTCATGCAGGTGCGTGAAGTCCTCGACGTCTACGGCCGCCGGTACCGCATCGGCGAGTCGGACCACGAGCTGCTGGGCCGGCCGCGGAGCCGGATCGCGTGGCTGAGCGGCATCGCCATGCTCGTCACCGGCACCGCCCAGTACGGGTTCGGCGCCTTGGTGCCCGCGTTGGAGCAGCGGTGGAGCCTGGTCGAGCTGTGCTGGGCGTTCGCGCTCTGGACGGCGTGCCAGGCGGGCATCGCGTTCCCGGCCGCGTGGCTGCGCGAGCGCGGCCTGCTGTCACCGCGCCACGCCGTCGTCCTCGGCGCCGTGCTCAGTGCGATCGGCCTGCTCACCCTCTCCGCCGACCACCTGCTGGTCCTCTACCTCGGCTACTCGCTGGTCGGCGGCGTCGGCACCGGCCTGGTCTACGCGACGTGCGTCGGCACCGTCATCCGCTGGTTCCCCGACCGGGTCACCGGCCGGATCGCCCTGGTCACCGGCGCGTTCGCGCTCGGCGGCGTGCCGTTCGCGCTGGCCGCCGGCCTCTGGTTCGACGGGGGCGACCGGACCGCGTTCCTGTCCGTCGCGGCCCTGGTCGTGCTGGTGGTCGTGACCGCGTGCGGCCTGCCGTTGCGCGACCCGCCGCCGAACTGGTGGCCCGCCGACGTCGACCCGCGCCACCGGGAACTCCGCACGCACCGCAGCAACCGCCCCGCCATCCGCCACTTCAAGCCGGCGGAAGCGCTGCGCAGCGGTGTCCTCGTGCCGATGTACGTGACGGTGGTGTTCGCGGCGGCGGTGTCGCTGTTCGACCTGGTGTTCCTGGCGGCCTTCGCGGACGGGACGGTGTTCGCGGCGGTGGGGCCGGCGGTGCTGGCCGCGTCGGCGGGCGCGGGGCGGATCCTCGCGGGCCGGATCTCCGAGGCCATCGGCCGTCGGCTCACGTTGCGGCTGGCGATGGCGACCGGCGGCCTCGCGCAGCTCGTGCTGCTGTTCGGCGGTCAGCGGCAGGACGCCGTCGCCCTGCTGATCGGCGCGGGCGTGGCCGGTCTCGGCACGAGCTGCTGCTACTCGTTGCTGGTCGGACTCGTGCGCGAGTACTTCGGCGAGGGCACCGCGCCGCTCAACTTCGCCGTCATCTACAGCGCCAAGGCCCTCGGCGGCGTCATCGGCGTCGGCCTGGCGTCCCTGGTCGTCGTGTCGCACGGCTACCCCGGCCCGTTCCTCGCCGCCGCGGCGCTGGGCGTGGCGGGCGCGGCGCTGGGCGGGCGGTTCAGCCGGCCGGGACGTCCCCACCGGCTGCTGCCGCGCCCGCGCGAGGCGTCGTGACCACCCGGCTGCCCCGGTTGGCGCCGGGGCGGCACGTCACCCCCGCGCACGGCTGCTGCCTGCTGGAACTGGTGTCCACGCTGGCGGACGAGGAGTGGACCGACCGGCCCGCGACCGTGCACCCGGTGCTGGGCGCCGTCGCCCGCTGCGTGAACGACCTCAGCACGCCGGACGGCCGCCGTGCGCTGCTGGTCTTCGCGGTGCCGTTGATCGGCACGTCCACCGCCCGCCGCACGGACGCCCTGGTCGAGCACTGCCTCCGCGCGGCGGGCCGCCCCCGTGCCCCTTGGACGAGGTGGTGGCCCGCGCTCGCGGTCCACCGCGCGACCAGGGCCGTGGCGCTCGCCGCGGGGGAGCACCGCGACCAGGCCCTGCGCCGCCTGCTGGCCGAGTGCGCCGAGCTGTGCCTCACGACGGAGGAGTGTCCACATGGGACGAGTGACGAGCAGGCGACGGGTAGTGCGCGTGGTGGACGGCGTGGCCGACGCCCGGGCCGACACCCTCACCGTGGAGGAGCCGCTGGAGGTCCGCGTCGGCGGCAAACCGCTGTCCGTGACCATGCGCACGCCGGGTGACGACTTCGACCTGGCGGCGGGTTTCCTGGTCAGCGAGGGCGTGGTCCGCGCCGCGGAGCACATCACCTCGATCCGCTACTGCGCCGGCGCGACCGCCGACGGCGGCAACACCTACAACGTGCTGGACGTCGTGCTGGCGGCCGGCGTGCCACCACCCGACCCGTCGATCGAGCGCAACTTCTACATGACGTCGTCCTGCGGCCTGTGCGGCAAGGCGAGCCTCGACGCGGTGCGCACCAGCGCCACCTGGCCGGTCGCGGACGACCCGCTCACCGTCGACGCCGAGACCCTCGCCGTGCTGCCGGACGAACTGCGCGCCGCCCAGCGGGTCTTCGACCGCACGGGCGGCCTGCACGCGGCCGGCCTCTTCGACGCGGACGGTGAGCTGCTGTGCCTGCGGGAGGACGTGGGTCGGCACAACGCGGTGGACAAGGTCGTCGGCTGGGGCCTGAAGCAACGCGGCCTGCCCCTCGCCTCCACCGTTCTCATGGTGAGCGGCCGGGCGTCGTTCGAGCTGGTGCAGAAGGCGGCGATGGCCGGCATCCCCGTGCTCGCCGCCGTCTCCGCGCCGTCGTCGCTGGCGGTCGATTTGGCCGCGGAGGTCGGCATGACCCTGGTGGGCTTCCTGCGCGGCACGTCGATGAACGTCTACGCGGGCCGCCACCGCCTGGTCGAACGCTGAGGGGTGACCCACGCCACACTCGAAACCTGTCAGGGATCGCGGCGCCGTCCCGTTCAGAGGCCGAGCGAACCGACAGGAGCGTGAACATGAAGCACCGCATCATCGTCCTGGGAGCCGGCTACGCCGGGGGCTACGCCGCCGGACAGCTCGCCCGCCGCCTGCACGCCGACGACGTCGAGATCACCGTGGTCAACGCCGAGCCCGACTTCGTCGAGCGGATGCGCCTGCACCAGCTCGCCGCGGGCCAGGACCTGCGTCGCTACGACCTGGCGGAGCTGTTCGCGGGCATCGGCATCCGCCTGCGACTGGCGCGGGTCGCCGCCGTCGACCCCGAGCAGCGGACGGTCACCCTGACCGGCGGCGACCGGCTCGACTACGACACCCTCCTCTACGCGCTCGGCAGCACCGCCGCCGACCACGGCGTCCCGGGCGTGGCCGAGCACGCCTTCCCCATCGCCGCCCGCCCCGCGGCGCTGCGCCTGCGGCAGCGCCTGGACGAGCTGGACGGCAACGGGACGGTGCTGGTCGTCGGCGGCAACCTGACCGCGATCGAGACCGCCACCGAGATCGCCGAATCCCGGCCCGAACTCGCCGTCACCCTCGCCACCAGCGGCGAGCTGGGCGGCTGGCTCGGCCCGAAGGCCCGCCGCCACCTGCTGCGGGCGTTCGACCGGTTCGGCATCACCGTCCACGAGCGCACCACCATCGACCGCGTCGAGGCAGCGCGGGCCCTCGCCGTCGACGGCACCGCCCTCGCCGCCGACGCCACCGTGTGGGCGGCCGGTTTCGCCGTCCACCCCATCGCCGCCGCCGGCGGCTTGGAGGTCACCGGCACCGGCCAGATCGTGGTCGACCGCATGATGCGGTCGGTCTCGCACCCCGAGGTCTACGCCATCGGCGACAGCGTCCACGTCATCGGCGAGAACGGCCGGCCGCTGCCGATGTCCTGCGCCTCGGCCGGCTACACCGCCAAGCAGGCGGTGGCCGCGATCGTCGGCGACCTGACCGGTCGCGAGATCCCGAAGACCTCGCTGGCCTACGTCGGCAACCACATCAGCCTCGGTCGGAAGGACGCGATCTTCCAGGTGGTCGACGGCGAGGCGCGGTCGAAGACCTGGGCCCTGCGCGGTCGCCCGGCCGCGCGCCTCAAGGCGGCCGTCCTCCGCGGCGCGGCCTTCGGCATGGGCCACCCGACGTTCGGGATGCCCACCCGCAGGCACCGCGTCACCACCGCGCCCGCCCGCGCCACCGAGGCGGTCATCGCCTAGCGTGACCACCATGGACAGCGCGACCGTGGCGCGTTTCGAGGCCAGCCGGGACCGGCTGGCCTCGTTGGCCTACCGCCTGCTCGGCTCGGCCGCCGACGCCGAGGACGCCGTGCAGGACGCGTTCCTGCGCTGGCAGGCCGCCGACCGGGACCACATCGACGTGCCCGAGGCGTGGCTGACCAAGGTGGTCACGAACCTGTCCCTCGACCGGCTCCGCTCGGCGAAGACGCGGCGCGAACGCGCCGTCGGCGCCTGGCTGCCCGAACCGCTCCTCGAGGGCGACCCGATGCTGGGCCCGGCCGACACCTTCGAGCAGCGCGAATCGGTCACCCTCGCGGTGCTGACGCTCATGGAACGCCTGCCACCGGTCGAACGCGCCGTCTACGTCCTGCGCGAGGCCTTCTCCTACAGCCACGCCGAGATCGCCGACATCCTCGACATCACCGAGTCCGCGAGCCAGCAGCACGCCCACCGCGCCCGCCGCCACGTCGCCGCCGGCCGCAACCACGGCGAGGTCGACCGCGCCACCGCGCGCCGGATCGTCGAGGCGTTCATCGCCGCCGCGTCCTCCGGCCAGACCGAACGCCTGGTCGCCCTGCTGACCGACGACGCGACCGCCATCTCCGACGGCGCCGGGCTGACCGAGAAGCTGCTGCGGTACTCCGTCCCCGAGCGCGTCGCCGCCGCCATGCGCGCCGGCTTCAAACCGACCCCGGCGAAGCGGAAGCTGGTCGGCGGGAACCTGGAGATCCACGCCGGCCTGGTCAACGGCTCACCGGCCGTGATCGCCGTGGTGGACGACCGGGTGGTGGGCGTCGGCGTCCTGGAGGTCCGCGACGGCAAGATCGCGTCCGTCCGGGGCATGGCCTCACCGGCCCGGCTCGGCCGCATCAGCGAGGAGTGGCGACGGCACGAGCACGACGCCCCGCTCCTCGACTCGTGGTGACCGGCGATCACCGCCAGTCGAACTCGCCGTGGATGGCCGTGGCGAAGTGGAGCCCGCCGCCCATGTGCGCGACGTGGCGAACGTCGTCCACGGTGATCGTGAACTCGGCGTACGGGTAGTCCTCCAGCGTCATCGCGGCCAACTTGTCCGCGTACGCGTCCTCGTCGTACTCCTCGTCGTCCTCATCGCCGAAGTCCCACGGCGGCGGCCAGTTCCGCACCTCGCCGAGGCGGTAGTCGGCAATGACCTCACACGCCCGTTCGTAGAACGCGCGGGCATCACGCTCGGTCCGCACGAACGGCCTGCCGTCGTTGCCGACCGAGAGCGACGCGACGCCGTACCTCTCCATCAACCCCTGCCTGGCCGCCCGCTTCTCCTCGTGGTCGCGGATCCCGTGCACCGCCCGGATCTCGGCCACCTGCTCCTCCGACAGGTAGACGGGCCTGCCGTGGTCCAACCCCATGAGCAGCTCGAACGACGACTTCAGCCCCGGTTCCTCCGCCACGCCGGCCAACTCGTCCAGCTCGAGGTGCAGCCGGTCGTCGGGCAGGTTCCCCTCGCCGGAGGTGAAGAAGTACCCGTGCCGGATCCGGTGCCAGACCTCGACGATCATCCGCAACGCGAAGTCCCGACCGGGCGGCACCTCCTCGGCGTCGGGGTTGATGATGTGCACCCGTCCACGCAACGTCGCTCCCGACCTGTCGTCGATCGAGATGCGGTAGGTATCGGTCACTCGCCTGCCCCGTCTTGTCGCTGACCCCCACCCACAACGACGTAACCCACCCCGATCCGGTTCCGCTCGGGTCGGGTCGGAGCGGGTCCACTCGGGTCCGGCTCGATTTGACATGGGGCCCTTACGGGCACCCCAGGCAGGCCAAAGCCGGGCAGGCCTGGCGGAAAAAGCACCCGCCAGGCCTGCC